>JBBRUN010000179.1:0-9649 GCA_038247765.1 Gemmatales bacterium
TCCTCAACCGCTAACTCTCTCCGGTTCATCCATGCGATGGGTTCCATTGCTAGTGCTCGTTGGCTTATCCCCTGTCGCCGCGGCCGATAGGCCGGCGTCGTTCCAGAACGACGTCATGGCGGTGCTGTCGCGCGCCGGCTGCAATGCCGGGGCGTGCCACGGCAACCTCAACGGCAAAGGGGGCTTGAAGCTGTCGCTGCGGGGCGAAGACGCGGAACTGGATCGCGCGGCACTCACGCGCGGCATGCTCGGCCGGCGGATCGACCCGCAGAATCCCGAGTCGAGCTTGCTGCTGAAAAAGGCCAGCGGCGCCGTGCCGCACGAAGGGGGCATCCGCTTCGGCGCGGGCAGCACCGACTATGCGATTTTGAGAGCGTGGATCGCGGCCGGCGGGAGCGCTGACAAGGCGATGACACCGAAACCGACGGCGCTCGCGCTCAACGGCACTTCGCACATTCTCATCGAACCGACGGCCCGCGTCCAACTCGCGGCGTTGGCCACATTCGACGACGGCAGCACGCGGGATGTCACGGGATTGGCGACGTATGAGGTCACGAGCGTCGGCACGTTCAAAGTCACGCCGGCCGGCGAAGTGATCCGCGAACAACTCGGCGAAGCGGTCGTGCTGGTCCGCTACCTGCATTTGCAGGTGCCCGTCCGCGTGGCGTTTCTGCCGGATCGGCCGGTGCCCGACTTCACCAAGCTGCCGAAGAACAACGCCATCGACGGCTTGGTCTACGCCGATTTGCTGCCGCTGCGGATTCGCCCCGCCGACCTCAGCACCGACAGCGTCTTCCTGCGGCGCGTCTACCTCGACACTTGCGGCATCGTGCCGACGGCGGACGAGTGCCGGGCGTTCCTCGCCGATGCGGCGCCGGACAAACGCGCGAAGCTCGTCGACTCGCTGCTGAAGCGCCCGGAGTTCGACTCGTACTGGGCCCAAAAATGGGCCGACCTGTTGCGGAACGAGGAGAAGACGCTCGACCGCAAGGGCGTGCAGGTCTTCCACCGCTGGATCAAGAATTGGGTTGCCGCGGACAAGCCGCTGAATGACTTCGCCCGGGAAATCCTCGCGGCGCGGGGCAGCACCTACGCGTCGCCGCCGGCCAATTTCTACCGGGCCATCCGCGATCCGTACCAGCGCGCCGAGTCTGTCGCCCAAGTCTTCCTGGGCCTGCGCGTGAGCTGCGCGAAGTGCCACAACCATCCGTTCGACCGCTGGACCCAAGACGACTACCACCGCTTCGCGGCGCTGTTCGCCCGCATCGATTACCGCATCCTCGACAACAAGAAAACCGACAACCTCGACAAACACGAGTTCATCGGCGAGCAGATCGTGCTGGCGACGACCCGCGGCGAGCTCCCGCACCCGCGCGGCGGTGACGCCGCACCGAAATTCCTCGGGGTCGCCACGCCCGATCTCGGCGGGCGGGCGGATCGCCTCGGCGCATTCGCCGAGTGGGTCGCGGCGCCGGGCAATCCGTTTTTCGCCAAGGCCCAGGCCAACCGCATCTGGGCCCACCTGTTGGGCCGGGGGATCGTCGAGCCGATCGACGACTTCAAGATCGCCAACCCGCCGAGCAATCCGGAACTGCTCAATCATTTGGCCAAGGTCTTCACCGATGGCGGCTATAGGCTGAAACCGCTGGTGAAGCACATTTTGAACTCGCGCGTCTACCAACTCTCGGCCACGGCGAACGAGACGAACCGCACGGACGAAACGCATTTCTCCCGGGCACTCGTTCAACCCTTGGAAGCCGAGCAACTGCTCGATGCCTTGGCGAAGGCGATGGGCAGCAGCGTGAAGTTCCCGAGCTATCCGCAGGGGATGCGCGCCGGGGAAGTACCCGCGACGCCGATGCAGGGCCGCCGCCCGGCCGAGGCATCCGGGATGCGCTTCCTCAAGGTCTTCGGCAAACCGGAGCGCCTGCTGACGTGCGAGTGCGAACGGAACGAGGATCCCGGCCTGCTGCAGGCCTTTCAAATGATGACGGGGAACCTGCTGCACAATATCGTCCGCGAGCCGGACAACCGGCTCGGCAAGTTACTGGCCGCGAAGACTTCGGACGCGACCATCCTCGATGAGTTGTACCACGCGGCGCTCGGCCGGCCGGCGACGACCGCCGAGAGCCAGACTTTGTTGAAGGGGATTGCGGATGCCGACGATCGCCGGGCCGCGTGGGAAGATGTGGCGTGGGCCCTGTTGAACTCGAAGGAGTTCCTGCTGCGGCGGTGAGGACCCGAACCCGAAGCATCGCTCCGGGTTCGCGATATGTAGATGCATCGCTCGGGTCGGCTAGTCGGTATCGGGCACTTCAACGATGTTCGCCGGAATCGGGGCCGGCTCGGCTTCGGTCGCCGGTGCGGTTGGCACCTGGGCGGCGATGATGATCGGGGTCGGTCGCGGGGCCTCCTGATCGACCGGTTGCGGCACGCCATGATCTCTGGCGCACCACATGAGCAGTGTGTAGCCGACGCAAAACACGGAGTAGATGACATCTTCGTGTGCGATTCCGACGACGAGCGCGCCGACCGCCATCATGCCGTAAGCGATGAAGGCGCCTTTGCGGAACCGCTTCTTTCGAATCGCCCGGGGTTCGCCGGCCGGCGATTTCGGGTGTCTGGTCGAACCGGGGGTTGAGACTGGCATTCTGATTTTCTCCATTCGTGCGGAGCGGATCGGAATCGATCCGACGGTATAGGTTCCGACACCAGATAAGACGCGTGACTAGCGCGATCTTTTTCGAGATAATCATTCAGATGAAGAAGACTTCTCGAAACCGGCAGAAATAGTCGCCGAATTCAAGTTCATCGTGATGATGCTTGAAGATCGCATGAAGACTCATGCTGTGAATGACTATCCACTCACAGCATGATTACTGATGCTCGCCAGTGCGTCAATTGATTATGGTGGAAAAGAATGCTTATTCACCGAAGCTTCACACAAGGCCCGCCGTTTGCGAGTTCAATGGGGTCATCGAAGGGCAACCGGAGTCAACGCGATGGAAGAACGGGCATCGGCTGTCGATAGCCAAGCGATTACCCAAGAGGAAATTGTCGCGCTGCTGGCATCGGAGGGGTATTCCCAGTCCGCCATCGGGAGCCTGTTGAAACTGTCGCAATCGACGATCTCCCGATTACTCGCATCGTCGGAGTCGCGGGGCTATTTGATCCGCGACGTACGTTTGAACTGTCCCGAGTCCCGCGTCCGCGCGATCCGCGCCGAAGTGAATCGATTCGAGAAGTGGGACGACGTCAAAGCCAAGCTCAAGCGGCTCTGTACACGAAAGGTGCTCGCGAGCATCGACGTCGTTCCCACGGTCCACGAGGCCCACGGGGATTTTGACCCGTGGGAAGCGTCGTGCTTCCAATTCGGTCGAAGATCGACTTGGATTGTCGTCGACTACCTCAAAAGATCGCACTGGATCGGTGTTTCCTATGGCCGCACGCTGTTCAGCGTGGTCGACGGTTTGAAAGAGTTGGGGCCTCACCCCATCGGTCAAAAGTCCGAACTCCGATTCTTCCCGACGTGGACAGAACCCTACGAGGATGCCAACTACAAATTCAAAAGCAAACTTTTCCCGAACCCCGCGGACCTCTCGTCCACGCGATTGGCCAAAGCTTTTTCCCGCGCGCTTTCCTCCGGGGACGACGATGTCCCGTCCTTGAATTGCTTCCCTTCGCTGTTGCCACTCGAAGAGATCACAGACTCGGTGGAAGATTCCGTGACGAAATCAACGGGCGGATTCAGCGCCGATGAGAGAGAGGTGATCCGGCGATTCTACAGATCGAACAAATCCTACAATCGCGTTTTCGCCCCGATCACCGACCCCGAACCCGGTTTGATTCACGCGATGGACACGGCCATAGTCGGGATCGGGACCACGACGCCGCAGGGTCCGAACGCGAACCCGAACTGGCACGTGAGCAAGACGGTGATCGAATCGGCGGGCTTTGGGCAAAAACAGCACGAGCAAGCTTTTGTCGGCGACATCGGCGGCGTATGGTTGCCCCATCCGCACGCCCGCGGCGCCACCAAAAAGAACTCGCGGACGCAAGACTACATCGAGTTGATCCGAGATCGATGGATGGGTGTGACCGGGGATAACTTGAAAGCCTGCGCCGAGCGTGCCAAGGCCGAGGATCGCGTCGGCGTCATCGCCTTGGCCGTTGGGCAAGATCGGAGCGACGCCGTGATCGCTTCGATCCGAGCGTCGCTCGTCAATCGCCTCATCATCGATTCCGGCCTGGCCAAGAAACTGGATGAGGTCCTTTCGAAATAGCGTGCCTAACAACGAGCGGCGCGAGGGCAACCGAAGCCGTTTTCCGATGATCTGGAAGCTTGCTCCGATTTTGACGCCGGCCGAATCGGTCGAGTCGGGAATCTCGGAGAATCGCCCTGTCCGCGCGGGGGATATGCCTCCGACTGAATCGAACGCGGGTTCCTTTCATTCCGAACGGAATCTTGCGAGCTCCAGCGCAATTTCGTCCGCGGATTCCACGCTTTCCGTCCGCGCATCAATTCTGTGTGGCAACAACCTCGATCATTCGATCGACAACTTTGACACGCCCGCTTCCAAGTCACGCCCGTCCGAGGTTCGCCGATGTTCATTTCGCGTTCCCGAATCCGCACCGGATTCACACTGATCGAACTGCTCGTGGTGATCGCCATCGTCGCGGTCTTGCTCGGTTTGTTAATGCCCGCCGTGCAAAAAGTGCGTGAATCGTCGGCCCGCATGGGCTGTACGAACAACCTGAAGCAGATCGGCCTCGCGTGGCACAATCACCACGATGGCCACGGCTGCAGCCCGAGCGGCGGCGGACACTGGGATGCGACCGGGCCCGCGCACTCGGGGTGGGCCTTCCATCTGCTGCCGTACTTGGAACAGGAAAATGTCTACCGACTCCCGTGGCAGCAAGCGGCACAGACTTCGATCAAAGTCTATTTTTGCCCGTCCCGCCGCCCGGGCGTGAATCCGGCCGGCTCCCGGGCATTGCTGGATTATGCGGCGTTCGACGGGCCATTGATCGCGCGGGCCTACGAGGTCAAGAATCCATTTTTGGTCGGCTACAATCCGCCGGGTCGCACCGACTTCTTGCGAGCCGCGGCCGGGCTGAGCCAGACGCCGATGGTCGGCGAAAAAAGGATCTGGTGGAACCGCGCGACCCATAGCGACTGCAACGACGATCAGGGCTATACGGACGGTTGGGACAACGACACGATCATCCGAACGGACTTGATCAGCATCCGGGATTCGAAGACTTCGATTTGCGGAACGAATGCGGGTTCGTCGCACCCGAATACTTACGGCATCGCCTTCGGCGACGGTTCGGTCCGCGCGTGCCGTTTCGGAATCAGCCCCGAACGGGCCGCGGCGAGCGATTGAGCCGTGGGGGATCGCAGCGACTCCCGGTCGCTCATCCTTCGTACCACTTCAGCAGCACCCATTCGAGCAGCCAACCGAGCAAGTTCAAACTGGTATCGCGGTCGTCGCGGCCGGGGTCGAACTCGCTGATCGACACGCCGATGACATTCTCCGCGTCCCAGGCCGCGGCGAGCACGCGCAACACCGCGAGCGGGTGCAAGCCGAAAGGCAAAGTCTGCTGCACCGCCGGCAAATGGGCCGGGTCGAAGACGTCGGCGTCGATGTCGATCCAAACGCGTTTCGCTTTGTGGACGCGCGCGACAATGTCGTTCGTGACCCGCTCCGGGTCGGTGGCCACATCGACGGCCGAGAAGGTTTTGGCGAACGTCGCCCCCACCTCCTTCGGATGGAGGAACAGATCGCGGTTGCCGACGTTCACGATTTGCGGCAGGGTCTCGTCGCTGTGAAGCAGGAAGTTGCCGCAGGCGGGGTTCGGCATCACGTCGTGGAGTTGGTAGATATCGAGGTGCGCATCGAGCTGCACGACGAGCGTGTTCCCGGCCTGCTCGCCGCCGAGTTCTTCGTAGACCGGCAGCACCGATAGGTGATTCCCCCCGAGCCAGATCACGCGGTCCCCGGCTTTGATGGCCTGCTTCACCGCTTGCCGGCCGGTGTGCTTCCACGAGTTCAAGGCTTTGGTGGTCGTGAAGGTGATGTCTTTGACTTTGACGAGCCGCTGATACACGTCGGGCCGGATGGGCCGTTGTTCGCGGGCGTTGTCGTCGAACATCTCGCGCAGGGCGTCGCCGAGCAATTCCGCGCCGGCGCCGGTGCCGGTGCCGCCGAAGAGGTCGAAGGGGAACACGATGACCGACGTGTGCGGTTTTTGTTTCGAGTGGGGCATGATTCGTCCTTCGTTCGCCGGTGCGGCTTGTGTAGGATGACGGAACGATTGCGACTTCTCCACTGCGAAAACCCGAATTCACCATGAATCCGCCGCTATTCCGAATCACTCCCGGCGGCTGTTACCTCGCCAGCAGCGCGACCGTCACGGGCGATGTCCGCATGGCCGCCGGCGTCAACATCTGGTTCGGGGCCGTGCTCCGCGGCGATGTCGCCCCCATCACCATCGGCGAGAATTCGAACATCCAAGACGGCGCCATCGTGCATTGCGACTTCGACATCCCGCTGATTATCGAAGAAGACGTCGTCGTCGGACATGCGGCGGTGGTCCACGGCAAACGCGTCGGCGCGCGGGTGCTCGTCGGCATCGGCGCCCGACTGCTGACGGAGTCGGATATCGGCGAAGATAGCATCATCGCGGCCGGGAGCGTGGTGCCACCGGGGATGATCGTACCGCCCCGGAGCTTGGTCATGGGCATCCCCGGCAAAGTCGTCCGGCAAGTGAAGCCGGAAGAAATCGAGCGGACCCGGGCGACCAACGAACGCTACCGGATGCTCGCCCGCCGGTATGCCGCCGGGGAGTTCGCGTGAACGGGTCTTCGCGCCGATCCGATATCGATGCCAAGCAGGCGATTCTCAGCCGGGTGATCGCCGAGTTGAACTGCGAAGCGGCCGTGCTGCTGATGCCGGCCCACGTGGCGTGGTTCACCGGTGGTATGAACGTCCGCGGCCTGATTGCCGACGGCGAACGCCCCGGCATCTACACCAACGGCCGGCAGCGTTGGCTCCTCTGCGGCAACACGGACACGCAGCGCTTGTTCGACGAAGAACTCGACGGCCTCGGTTTCATGCTGAAGGAGTGGCCTTGGCCGAGCGGCCGGGCGACGCTACTGGGCGAATTGGTCGTGGGGAAGAAAGTCGCCACCGACCGCCCCTTCCCCACGATGCCGCTGGTGAATGAAAAGCTCCGCCCGGAACTCCGCCCGCTGATGCCGTCGGACATCGCCCACCTCCGCGACCTCGGTCACTTGGTGTCGCACGCTTTAGAAGCGACCGCGCGGAATACCGAGCGGGGCGAATCGGAGCAGGATGTGGCGGGGGCACTCGCCCACCGGATCTTCCATAAGGGGGCCGAGGCCCATGCGGTCACCGTGACGGCGGAAGGCCGGGGCCGCCGATTTCGCCGGGCCGGTTACACCGCAGTCGAAGTCGAGACGACGTGCAACCTCCAAGTGACGGCCGGCCGCGATGGCTTGTTCGTCACGGCGAGTCGCACCATTTGCTTCGGGGCGCCGACGGCCGAGTTCCGGGCGGAGTTCGACACCGCCTGCAACGTCGCGGCCATCGGCCGGTTGACGAGCACCCCCGGCGGAACCATGGCCACGGCCGTCGATACGGCCAGCGGACTCTTGCGGAACACCCCGTTCGAGCACGAATGGCGGCTCAGCCCGGCCGGGTACGGCACCGGCTGGTTCCAAGCGGATGAACTCCGCAAAGCCGGGATCGACGAGAAATTCGGGCTGAATCAGGCTATTGTCTGGCAGCCGCGCATCGGATCCGCGAGCGTCGTCGACACTGTTCTGGTCGGTGAGGGGGCTTGCGAAGCGATCACGCCGCCCGAACAATGGCCCTACAAACGCATCACGCTCGGCGGCTCGACCTACGACATCCCGGATTTGCTGGTGGTGTGAACGGCAAGGGTTCGGCGACTCGCCTCGCCGCGTCGGCGACTCGTCACTATCATGCATCTAGTTTGGCACCGCCCACCCCCGAGACCCCGTTCGCACCATGTCGACCGCTAAGCTCGCACTCGAAGATGGCACCGTATTCACCGGCCGCGCGTTCGGCGCCGCAGGCGAAAAACTCGGCGAAGTCGTGTTCAACACGTCCCTCACCGGCTACCAAGAAATCCTCAGCGACCCCAGCTACAAAGGGCAAATCGTCGCGATGACCTACCCGATGATCGGGAACTACGGCACCACGGCGGCCGACGAAGAATCGCACGGCGTTCAAGCCGAGGGGTTCATCGTGCGCGAACTCACGCGGGTGCCGAGCAACTTCCGCAGCCACCGCAGCCTCGATACTTACTTGAAGGCGAGCAACGTCACCGGCATCGAAGGGATCGATACGCGGGCGCTCGTCCGGCACCTGCGCACGCGCGGGGCGATGGCCGGGATCTTGTCGAGCGTCGAGCTCGACGACTCGAAGCTCGTGGCCAAGGCGAAGGCCCACGGCGGCATGGCGGGCAAGGACTACGTGAAGGAAGTCGTCCCCGAGAACGCCTTCGCGTGGGATCGCGGATTCGACAGCTTGGCGAAGCACGTCCTGCCAACGCGTCCGATTCTCAAACACGTCGTCGCCATCGACTACGGCATGAAGTGGAACATCTTGCGCTGCCTCGTGCAGGTCGGCTGCAAGGTCACGGTGGTGCCGGGCACCTGGAACGCCGAGCGCGTGCTGGCGTACAAGCCGGACGGCATCTTCCTCAGCAACGGCCCCGGCGACCCGGCGGCACTCGGCTATGCTGTCGATACCGTGAAGGGGTTGCTCGGTCAGAAGCCGATCTTCGGCATCTGCTTGGGGCACCAACTCATCGGCCAAGCGCTCGGCGGTAGCACCTTCAAATTGAAGTTCGGCCACCGCGGTGCGAACCAACCGGTGTTCAACGAATTGAACAAGACGGTCGAAATCACCACGCAGAACCACGGTTTCGCTGTCGATCCGGCCAGTTTGGGCGACGCGGTCGAAGTGACCCACAAGAACCTGAACGACGGCACCTGCGAAGGCCTGCGCCACCGGGAGCTACCGGTGTTCAGCGTGCAGTACCATCCGGAAGCCGCCGCCGGGCCGCACGATAGCAGCTACCTATTCGAGCAGTTCCGCACGATGCTCGGTTGAACGGACTCCGGAGACAAAACCATGCCGCGCGCGATCGCGATTCTATTGCTCGGCTGTTCGGCTGTGGGCGCCGCCGAACCGAAGGCCGAAATCGGCGAGGTGAAGTTCACCCAAGCCGACAAAGCGAACAAGGTCCCGGAACTGTACCGGATGGACGACCGGACGTTCGGGTACGAATTGAAGCCGAAGTACAGCCTGCCGAATGCGGAGGTCGATGTCTTCAGCCTGACATTTCCCTCGGCGGTGAAGACCGCGAGCGCCGCGAACAACACCGTGTACGCCGAGTATTACCAGCCCCGCAAAGCCGGGAAACACCCGGCCGTGATCGTGCTCGACATCCTCGACGGCGCCCAAGTCGTCAGCCGGGCCGAGGCGCTCTGGCTCGCCCAGCACGACATCCCGGCGCTCGTCGTCTTCATGGCCTATTACGGGCCGCGCCGCGAACCCGGTTCCAAAGAGCGGCTCCTCTCCACCGACATCGA
>JBBRUN010000180.1:0-9636 GCA_038247765.1 Gemmatales bacterium
CACTGCGTCGGCACGGCGTGCGGGCCGCAACGGCCCGTGGGCACCCGCCGCTACGGGGTCGCCTACGGCTCGCAGATCCACGTCGGCAAGGTGCTCAGCAACCAAGGGTCGGGCAGCACCGGCGGGATCGTCGCCGGGATCGAGTGGGCCCTCACACGCGGTTGCCGGATCGTCTCGATGTCCCTCAGTGCAAATGTCGATCAAAAGATCCAACAGTACGAAGTGCCGATTCGTCGGGCCTTGGCCGCGGGCACGCTCGTGGTCGCGGCGGCCGGCAACAACGCCAACCGTTCGGCGGGTCAATTCGGATTCGTGTCACCACCTTCCAATGCGGACGCCGCGATGGCCGTGGCCGCGCTGGATTCCCAACTGCGCTTGGCGAATTTCTCCGCCCGCAGCAGCACCGTCACCGGCGAAGGCGGCAAGGTCAATATCGCTGGGCCCGGTGTGAACGTCTTCTCGTCATGGCCGATGGCGACCCGCTACAACACGATCTCGGGCACGAGCATGGCGACACCGCATGTCGCCGGGATCGCGGCCCTGTGGGCGCAAGCGACCGGGGCGGTCGGCGCCGCACTTTGGACCAAAGTGACGCAGAGTGCCCGCGGCCTCGGCGCATCCTCAGCCGACGTGGGCGTCGGCTTGGTTCAAGCGCCGCAGTGATCCTACGGCGGGCCGGGAGATCGGATCCTCTCCCGGCCTTAGTCGGCGTAGAATGTACGAAAAGCCTCGGGAGCTATGCGATGCCCAAGTCCAAATCGATCATCGTGACCGTCGACGATGCGGCTTTGCCCGACATCGACAGCTTAGCCAAACGGCTGACGGCGAAAGGCATGGTCGTCGAACGGGTTTTGGCGATCACCGGCGTTATCACCGGGACGTGCGCCGCCACCAAGATGTCGGCTTTGGTAGGGTTGAAAGGTGTCGCGTCCGTCGAAGAAGACGCCGGCGTCCAGCTCGCACCGCCGGACTCCGACGTCCAATAAACTCCTACCAATCCGTGCGTAATTCCATCCCACGCGTCTCGACTTCGCGGAACGCCTTCGCGTCCGGGTCGTACTCACGCCGGGTCATGCTCAAATTTACCCCGTCGATCCGGTAGCGGTTGTAGCTCCACAAATGCTCTTGGGTCGCGCTGCCGGCGCAGATCACCGGGAACGGGATCGCGGCGCCCGGCACCAAGACGAACGGCCGGTGGATGTGCCCGTGCACCCACAGCGCGATGCGGCACTCGATCGCGGCCTCGAGCGCGGCGGCGTGGTCGTTGAGCCGATGCGAGGCCCGTTCGACGTGCCCCTTGGAATCCCGCAGCGGGTAATGCGTGACCATGATCCGCAAGCCCGGCGATAACCCCGAGCAGAGTTTCCGCAGCCGCTCCATTTGCGCCGAGCCGATTCGCCCACTTGCCCCGAGGCCGAAGCGCTGGTAGCTGCTGTTGACCCCGATGAGCCAGACATCGCCGACGCGGCGGGCGAACGGGTAATAGTGTTCGTCAACGCGCTCGCCGACTTGCCAAGGGGCGAAGGCGGCTTCGAACCCCGCGCGGCGTTCGAAACCGAGGCCGCGCCGGGCCATGTGCGTGTAATAATCGTGATTGCCCGGCACCGCGAAGCCTTGCGGCAAGTCTGCATCGCGAACCCCGAGCCGCTCGGCGGCGTTTTCGTACTCGCGCCGCAGGGCCAGCATGGTGGCATCGCCGCTGAACAGGATCGCATCGGGCCGATCCGCGCGGATGTCGGCGAGCAGCGCCGTGACGATCTCATTGGCGAATCGGAAGCGCCGGCCGCGGCCGAAGAATTTGACGTTCACCCAGCCGACGAGCTTCTTGCTGAAGAGGTCGCCGGGCCGCCAGCCGCGCAGCATCCCGGGGAAGTGAACATCGCTGTAATGAACCAGAGTCAACGCCATGCGGCTAAAATAGGGAAGACCCGACTCCCCGTCCCCGATGGTGCCATATGATCCGTTTCGACTTCGCCGGCAAGGCCGCCCTCGTCACCGGCAGTTCGCGCGGTATCGGCGCGGCTATTTTGAAGCAATTCCTCGACGCCGGGGCGACCGGCATCCTCCACGACTTCGACGATACCAACGGGAACAATCGGAAAGCGGCCGAGGCGTTGGCGGCGGAATATCCCGGCCGGGTGAAGATCGTCACCGCCGATGTCCGCGACGCGGCAGCTATCGAAGCGATGATGCAGTCGATTCAAACCGAGTTCGGCGGGCTCGACATCCTCGTGAACAACGCCGGCATTTTGAAAGACCGCACCATTCGCAAAATGACCCTCGACGACTGGCATAGCGTTGTCAGTACCAACCTCACGGGGGTGTTCCACTGCTGCAAGTACGGCGCGGAGATCCTGCGCGACGGCGGGCGGATCGTCAGCATCGCCTCGGTCGCGGGGTTGCAGGGCTTCCCAGGTCAGTCGAATTACGCCGCGGCGAAGGCCGGGGTGATCGGCATGACGCGCGTGTTGGCGAAGGAACTCGCCCGGCGGAAGATCACCGTGAATGCCATCGCCCCCGGCGTGGTGGAGACGTCGATGATGGGCGACATCAAACCGGAGATGCGCGACCAATACATCGAGCAGATCCCGCTCGGCCGCTTCGCCCAACCGGCCGACGTCGCCAACGCAGTGCTCTTCCTTTCCAGCGAGGAAAGCGGGTACATTACCGGGCAGGTGCTGCCCATCACGGGCGGTTGGCTGGTGTGAACCAGTTCGAGCGACTCGAAGTCCCAGCTCGACCGAAGTAGATTATCGCGATAATGCGATGCGAGTTTACCGGAGTGGTCGCGGATGCCACCGACAGCAATTCGAGTCTTTCGCACGCACAAAGGCGCGGATTATCTCGCGGAACTCCTACTTCTGGAACCGAGGGCGTAACGAAAAAGCCTGCAAAGAATCCTGTTATTGGCCTCGCTCGGTAGCGAGCTTCGGTGGCCGATGGCCGATCTGTTGCGAGATAGAATTTACGAGCTCAGAATCAAAGTCGGGCGGGCGAACTACCGGATTTTGTACCTCTTCTGCGGCCCGAACATCGCTTGCTTGTCGCACGGGCTGACCAAAGAAGACGCGGTGCCTGCGGCCGATATCGAGGTGGCCCTCCGCCGAAAAAGCTCGTCCTCAGCGATCCGGGACGCTACACGGCCGAATGAGAGATTTGATCGTGTCGAAAACAATGAACTTCGAAGATATCATCCGAGCCAAAATGGCTGAGGATTCGGATTTGTCGAGGGCTGTCGAACGAGAAGCCTTCCATGCGAACATCGCCATGCAAGTGTACGAAGCACGGATCGCGGCCGGTTTGGCTCAGAAGGAATTGGCGAAACGCGCCGGGACCGCCCAATCCGTTATCTCCCGAATCGAAGACGCCGATTACGACGGTCATTCACTCGCCTTGCTAAAGCGGATCGCCCAGGCGTTGGGTTTAAATTTGGATGTGCGGCTGGGATTGCCGGCCGCCGCGAAGCGGCACGGTGAAGGCGAAGGTCTAGTCCATCTGTAATGTGACCAATCGGAAACAAGGCCGAGTATCCAATCATGCCCGCGACACTCGAACGGATTCAGTCCGAACAAATCTTCCACGACCGCCAGGCCGAGGAACGCGGCGCGAGCTACCGCACCGGCCGGGCCGACTTGCGCTTCGCCGATGCCGACTACCTCGATCACGAAACTTGGATCCGCCCGGCGATGGCCCAACTCGGTGAATTGCGGGGCAAGTCGATCCTCGACTACGGCTGCGGCCACGGCATGGCGGCGGTGACGCTGGCCCGGGCCGGCGCCCGCGTGAGCGCCTTCGACCTTTCGCCGGGATACGTCGCGGAAGCCGAGCGGCGCGCCGCTGTCAATGGCGTGTCAGTCGAGTTCCGCGCCGTCGATGCGGAGCACCTGCCGTACGCCGATGCCAGTTTCGACGCCGTGTGGGGGAACGCGATTTTGCACCACCTCGATTTGCACCGGGCCGGGGCCGAACTGCAGCGCGTGTTGAAGCCGGGCGGGATCGCGGTATTCTGCGAACCGTGGGGCGGCAATCCGCTGCTGAACTTCGCCCGGCGTCGCTTGCCCTACCCCGGCAAGCAACACACGCCCGACGAACGGCCGCTAGTCCGCCGCGATCTCGCCCCGTTGCGGGCGCACTTCCCGAACTTGCATTGGCGTGGGTTTCAGTTGTTCGGCATGATCCGCCGCGTTGTAAAGTCGCGTTGGCTGCTGACCCCGGCCGATCTGGCGGATCGGCTCGCGTTCGCCGTTTGCCCGCCGCTCGAAAATCTCGGCCGCTATGTGGTGCTGACGCTGCCGAAAGAGTAATCTGTTCTCGCCATGACGCCCGCCCCCGCGATTCCCCGGTCGGCCCAAACCGCACTCGCGGTCTGCATCGGCATGCTGGGTCTCTTCGCCATCTACCGGCTTTACGTCCCGACTGTCGCCAAGCCGACCGAAGATGCGCCGCCGCGCCGGCAGATCGACCTCAACCGCGCCGATCGCCAAGAACTTTTGCAAGTCCCCGGCCTCGGGCCGAGCAGCGCCGACGCGATCCTCGCCCACCGCGCCGAACGCGGCCCTTTCGAGAGTCTCGACGATCTCGTCCACGTCCACGGCATCGGCCCCAAGACGACCGAGAAGGTGAAACCGTGGCTGCAAGTCGGCGACGAACCGGTCGAGCGGTTGGAACGCAAGCCGATGTCCCCGGCGCCGCTCCTGGGGAAGGCGAGTAAAATCTCGGCGACGGACTCCAAGATCGACGTGAACGCGGCGACCGCAGCCGACCTCCAGCGACTCCCCGGCATCGGCCCGACCCTCGCCGAGAGGATCGTTCAGCACCGGGCGAACGCGCCATTCGCCGGCATCGACGACCTCCGCAAGGTCAAAGGCATCGGCGCCAAAACGCTCGAAGCCATCCGGCCCTACGTTGTCATAGCCAAATGATTTTCGACTGAGGAACAACTATGCGTTTCATCGTCGCGCTTTGCCTCTTGGGTTTGATCGGAGCATCGCTCGGCGCAGCGCCGGTGCCGAAGGACATCCTCAAGAAGTTTCCGGACTACTACCCGCTGCTGCCCGGCACCGAATGGGAGTACGGCACCGGCGACCTCGCGATCATAGTGAAGGTCGAGGACTACGAAAAGAAAAACGGGGTGCGAACCGGCAAACTGGTGACGTACGCCAACGGGAAAGACGTGGCGTTCGAGACCATCCGCATCGACGACACCGGCGTTTACCGCACGCACATCAACGACACGAAGATCGAACCGGCGATCTTGCTGCTGAAGTTCGGGATCAAGGACGAAACCGAATGGGCCACCAAGTGCAAGGTCGGCGAAGCGAAGATCGATTTCAAATTCAAGCTCGAAGGCTTGGTGGAATTGGAAGTGCCGGCCGGGAAATATCAAGCCGTGAAAGTGACTGGCACCGGCGATGTCGCCGGCACCAAAACCAACACGGAGTACCACTTCGCGGAAGGCGTCGGCATTATCCGGCTCGGGTTCGACGTCGGCGGGTCGGGAACCGTGCTGTCCCTGAAAAAGTACACCGCCGGAAAAGAGCCGAAGAAATAGCTCAGGCCGGCTCGGTCAATTTCGCCAAGAACGGCGCCAGCGCGGCTTCGTAGCGGCGCCAGCGCTCGACGCTCCGTTTGTAAATCGGTTGGCGGACTTGCGCCACACTGGCCGTCTTCACCAATCGCTCGGTGGCGTGGAAGTTCAAGCAGTTCGGATCCCACTCCAACTGGGCGAAGTCGAGCATCTTCCGCGTGGTCGCTTCCAAGTCGCCGACCATCCGTTCGTACGGCACATCCAAGATTTTCAGCGGCAGCACCTTGCGGTAGTGCCGCAGAATGCGGCGGTAATCGTTGACGCGCTCCGCGAGGTGGCCGAGGTCGTTGGCCCAGCGGATGCGGCTGAAGTTCGTGACCCAGCACGACACCGCCACGTCGCGCACGTCCCGCGTGCAATGCAATATCGTGGCGTTCGGGAAGAGCGTGCCGATCCACCCGAGCAGCGAATAATTGTCCGGCATCTTGTCAGCGACGTGCATCCGATCCGCGTTCACCTTCGCCAGTTGTTCGAGGTGCCACTCCGCGAGTCGCTTCACGACCCCGGCACTGGCAATGGGCAGACACTGGGCCGGCGGTTTCTTCAATCCGGTCGCAGCCGGCAGCGCGGAGAACCCTAAACTGGCGAAGCGCCGCTCGCCGGAGCCGAACACAGCCGGGTGACTGGCGAGCACCTGTTCGACGAGCGTCGTCCCCGAGCGCGGCATGCCGACGATGAAGATCGGCCGGCGACTGGGCGAACCGTAACCTTGCGTCCGTTTGAAGTACGCCGGGGTGAACTGCGCGATCAGCCCGTCGATGTACCGGCGGTATTCGTCCGGGTCGTATAAGTCGTCGCGGTGTTCTTCGGCGTTGTTTTGTTCCCGATTGGCCCGTTGAACGTGGGCGGCGGCGCGGGTGAAATCTCCGCGTCCGTCGTAGACCTGCCCGAGGCCGAAGTGGAGAGCCGCACGTCGATCCGGCGTCAAATCCTTCGACTGCACGAGCTCCACCATCTGTGCGAGTTCGTCATCGGGCAGTTTACCGCGCAGGGTCGTGGCCAAGCCGCCGAGCGCGGGGACGAACTTCGGGTTCAATTTTAGCGCGGCGCGGAAACACTCCACGGCCCCGTCGAGGTTCCCGGAGTTCGATAGCGTTTGGCCCAAAGACGCTTGCAGCGCCGCCGACTGAGGTTGCAGGCGGATCGTCTCGCGGTGTTCGTGCACGGCGCCTTCCGCATCGCCCTGTTCTAGAAGGGCTCGGGCCAAACCGTGCCGGCCGCCGATGTGCTCCGGATGCTTCGCCAGCAAACCGCGGAAGAGTACCTCGGCCTTCTCCGGGTCGCCGACTTCGAGGGCGATGACCGCCAGTTGACAGTGGGCGTCGGCGTTCTCCGGTTCGAGCCGCAGGACGCGTTGAAACCACCCCGCCGCCTCGGGGAAATCGCCGAGTTCGATCCATACGCGACCGCTGAGCAGGGCCAACTCCACCGACTGCGGCTCGAGTTCGAGCGCCTTCCCGATCGCGTCCATCGCATCGGGAAAGTATCCGTTTTCCAGCAGCAGTCGGCCGAGGTTCTGCCACACGACGGCTTGACTCGGGTTCGCCTTCAACAGTGCGCGGTAGGCCGCATCGGCTTGTTCCCACCGCCCGCCGACGTGCAACTGAACGGCCTTGTCGAAGTCGGTCACGGCGCGATCCTCAATCCACCGAGATAAACATCGCGCACGGTTAGATCGGCATTCCACACGACGAAGTCCGCGCGCTTCCCGACTGACAAGCTGCCGATGTCCGCCTGCCGGCCGAGGATGGTCGCGGGGGTCAGCGTCGCCATGCGGAAGATCTCGGGCAGCGGCGCCCCGGTCGCGGTGAGCATCGTCCGCACGCAGTGATCCATTCCCATCACGCCGGAAGCGAGGCCGGCGCCGTCGCGGGTCACGCCGACGTTCCCACGTCGCCGGATCAACTCGCCCGTACCGGTGGGACCGAACCAATATTCGCCATCGGGGCAATCGACGGCCCGCATCGAGTCCGTGACGAGAGCCAAACGATCCGGCCCCTTAATTTTGTACGCGAGGCGTAGCAATTCCGGCGACAGGTGCCCGCCATCCGCGATGACTTCCGTCGTCAGCTCGTCGAAGAAGAGCGTCGCTTCCATCACGCCGGCGCGCATCGGGTACGCTTGACCCGGACGCAATCGCGCGCGATCCGACATCGCGCAGAAAAGGTGATCGACGTGACGCACGCCCCAGCCGACGGCGGCTTCCATCTCGGGGAAGGTGCAGAACGAATGCCCCGCCGTGACGAGTATGCCGCGGTCGCGGGCCGCTTTCACGAGCCGCTCGGTCCCGGGCGTTTCTGGAGCGATGGTCAGCGTCGTCAGGCCGCGCCCGGCGAAGTCGAGAAGGCGATCATCCTGCTCCGGCTCCGGTATCAGGAAGTCCGCGTCCGGATGGCAGCCCTTCGCCGCCGGGTGGAAATACGGCCCGTACAAGTGCCCGCCGAGCGACCGCGCTCCGCCGGTGGTGTGCGATTCAAAATGCGCGCAGAGTTCCACAAACCGTTGATAGTCGGCCCGCGTAGCGACGGTGCTCGTCGGCGTGAGGCTCGTCGTGCCGTGGCGGGCATGGCATCGGCACACGGCCTCGAAGGCTTCCGGCGTGCCATCCATAAAGTCGGCCCCGGCGCCACCGTGGACGTGCAGTTCCACGAACCCCGCCGAGACGAGCGCCCCACTGAGATCGACGCCATCGCCGACTTCGCCGATAGCTACGAAGCGGCCGCCATCGATAGCGAAGCCCGCGCTCGGCAGCAATCGATCCGGGAGAATCAGCGTTGCATTCGTGAATCGCGTCATCCCCGTATGCTATTCCGCAGGCACACGAACGGGGACAAGCATGGCAATGCGGACACTCGCGGGCAAGCGGATTCTCGTGACGGGGGCGTCGCAAGGGATCGGCCACGCCTTCGCATTCGAAGCGGCGAAGCGCGGCGCCAAAGTCGTTGCCACGGCTCGCAACGCGGACGCTTTGAACGGACTGAGCGCCGCCGGCATCGTGACCGTCTGCGGGGATGTCACCATCGCGGCGGATCGCGAAGCCATCCTGCGAACCGCCGTCGATAGCCTCGGTGGCCTCGATATCCTCGTGAACAATGCCGGCGTCGGCGCGACGGGCCTCTTCGGCGATACCGGGCCCGACACCCTGCGTCGCATCCTGGAAGTCAACTTTTTCGCGCTCGCCGAACTCACCAGGCTCGGCATTCCCGTTTTACAACTGGGCGCGCAACCGCTGATCGTCAACGTGTCGTCGATCTTCGGTCGCCGCGGCTTCCCGCGCTACTCCGAATACTGCGCCAGCAAATTCGCGGTGCAGGGCCTCAGCGACGCGATCCGCCCGGAGTTGTCAAAGCTGGGCATCGGCGTGTTGGTGGTGAACCCCGGCCCGACCGAAACCATGTTTCAAGAAAACATGCTCGAACGCACCCCCGGCACCCCGAAGGCCAGTAAACGGATGCCGGCCGTCGTCGTGGCACAGGCGATGTGCCGGGCTATTGAAAATGACAAATCCGAGATCACTCTCACGGGCATCGGCCGCGCGCTCGTGCTCGCCAACCGCTTAGCCCCTTGGGCCGTCGATTGGTACTTCCGCCGCGAGTTCGCCAAGGGTTGAAGGCCAGAATCGATTTTGGCGAATCCGTAATTCAATCATAGGGGAGACGGTGTGCGGTGTGCTCGGCTTAGAACCCGGCCTTCCCATGCCGGTCGGCGGTCTGGTAAACTACTTCCTCCCCGAGATTCGCACCCGCCAAGGATGGCGTCGCTATGCACTTGCTGCTCATCGGTTACATGTTCCTGTTCATCGACCGGCCCTTCGAGGTCTGGCCGTGGCTCGGCGACCTCCGCTTCGAACGCGTCTACATGCTCTGCACCATGGGCGTGTGGATGATTCACTCCGGTAAGCGCTGGTTGCCGAACCCGCAACATTTCGCTTACGCCGGCTTGGCACTCGCGGTGTTGACCTGCTGGGTGCTCAGCCCGTGGATGGATCGCTCGCAGCCATTGGTCGAAGACTGGTTCAAGATCCTCGTCTTCTATTTCTTGCTCGTCAC
>JBBRUN010000181.1:0-9634 GCA_038247765.1 Gemmatales bacterium
GGCGAGGGCCTGCTTGCCGGCCGGGGTCCAGTAGGACCGGATGAACGCCCGACCACGGGCGGCGACTCCGAGTCGGGGGGAGCCTTCGGCGGTCGGGCGGATTGCGTCTGTCATCGCGATTTTCTTAGCCGTGATGACGCCGGTTGCAACGCCGCCGCACGCGCTTCCGCGCGTTCATCATCGGTATCACGCGTCGCGTTGTTGGACTTGCAACGGCGGCGTCAACTCCTGTCGATTCTGTAAGGAGTTGGGAACGCTGTTGTCTACCGGTGTCCTGCCTGAAACATCTGAATGGAGAACCTCGACACTTTCGGGAAGCTGGCCGGCAGTTCGTGAAAATCCAGCGTATGGGAGCGAGAATTCTGTCCCACGGTATCAGCGATTCCCCCCTCGCTGATTTCAGACCGCTCTCGACCAACGAGAGTTCCAAGTCCGGAGCATTTCTCTCATGCAAAGATCCAAGAAGGCGAAGTCTCCTACGAGCGGCAAGGTAGACCGGGTGATACTTTCGACACAGATTCTGGAAGATCGAACCGTTCCGTCGTCCGTGATCGTGGACAACGGTGGTGCGGGGTACTCGCAGACGGGTTCGTGGACGGGGTGGACACAGGGCGGGAACGACGGCGACCTGGCGTACGCGGCTGGCACCACCGGGGCGGCCACCTCGACGGCCACCTGGCAGGGGAGCGGACTGGCGGCCGGCACCTACGACGTGGGGGTGACGTGGGTGCCCCACGCCAACCGGTCGAACAGCGTATCGTTCAAGGTGTACGACGGGGACACGCTGCTGAAGACGGTGACGGTGAACCAGAAGACCGCGCCGACCGGCACCGCCGACGGCGGGTCCGTGTTCCAGTCCCTCGGCGCGTTCACCTCCACCGCCGGCAACCTGCGGGTCGTCACCTCCAACAGCACCGCCGACGGCGGCTTCGTCATCGCCGACGCCGTCCGCTTCGCCAACCTGCCGAACCGGCCCGAGATCTCGGTGTTCGACAGCGGGACGGAGTTGACCGACGGGGCGAGTACGGTGTCGTTCGGGTCGGCGAGGGTCGGGTCGGCGGTGACCAAGACGTTCACCGTGCAGAACGTCGGTCTCCAGCCGCTGGTGCTGGGGAACACCATCAACCTGCCGAGCGGGTACACGCTGGTGAGCGGGTTCGGCACGACGACGCTGCTGGCCGGGGAGACGACCACGTTCACCGTGCGGCTGACGGCGGCGGCGGCCGGGTCGTTCGGCGGGGCCATCTCGTTCACCAGCAACGACGCCGACGAAAGCCCGTTCGACTTCAACGTGTCGGGGACGGTGTCGGCGGTGGGCGGGTTCAGCATCACCCTGCGGATGACCGGCCTGACGGCCAGTCAGCAGGCGATCTTCCAGCAGGCGGCCGACCGGTGGGCGGAGGTGATCATCGGCGACCTGCCGGACATGATGTACGGCGGGGTGGCGGTGGACGACGTGCTGATCGACGCGTCGGGGCGGTACATCGACGGCCCCGGCGGCATCCTCGGGCAGGCCGGGCCGGACGCGCTGCGGCCGGGCACGTTCCTGCCGTTCCACGGGGTGATGCATTTCGACTCGGCGGACATGGCGTCGATGGAGGCGAGCGGGCAACTGTTCGCGGTGGTGGTTCACGAGATGGGGCACGTGCTCGGGTTCGGGACGATCTGGCGGCACCTGGGGCTGCTGTCCGGGTTCGGCGGGTCGAACCCGGCGTTCACCGGGGCGCAGGCGACGGCCGAGTACAACGCGCGGTTCGGGACGACCGCGAGCGGGGTGCCGGTCGAGGCCGGAGGCGGGGCGGGCACCGCCTACGGGCACTGGCGGGAGTCGGTGTTCGGCAGCGAGCTGATGACCGGCTGGATCAACAGGGGGAGTACCCCGCTCAGCCGGGTGACGGCGGCGTCCATGGCCGACATGGGGTACGTCGTGGACATGAGTGCCGCCGACCCGTTCTAACGGGCGTGCGGCGGGCCGGGCGGGGAACCGTCCGGCCCGCCGGACGTGTGCTAGGTTTTCCCGCCGTCCCTCGCCTCCTCGTTCCGGTGCGCCGCCCATGTCCGTCACCACCCGTTGCCCGACCTGCGGCGCGATTACCGAGATTCCGGGCACGTCCGGCACCATCGTGATGACGTGTCCGAAGTGTCGCGCCGGCGGCGGCCCGGTCGTCACCGTGACCCCGGCCGGCACCGTGTCGGACGAGTTCAACCGCGTGTGGATCGGCGACCCGGCCGCCGAGACGATTTCGGAGCGCCCCGCCCCGGCCCCGTCCGCGGCGGCGGGTCCGACGGTCCGCGTGACGCCGTCGGCCCCGGCGTCGGTGCCCCCCCCGTCCCCCCCGAAACCGGTGCCGCCCTCGGCGGGCGGGTCCGACTTGATGTGGATTCACGCCGAAAACGAGCGGTTCCGTCAGTTCGTCGAGCAGGAGTGGGAGAAACTGAAGCGGGCGCGGCTGATGCTCGTGGAGATGGAGTCGAAGGCCCAGGCGGCGTTGAACGCCCGGCAAATGGAGGCGAACCGGGTGGAAGTGCAACTCCGCACCCGGCACGTCGAACTCGACCGCGGGCAGCGGGAACTGCAAACCAAGTTGGACGACCTCCTTCACCGCGAGGCGGAGGTGGCCCGGCTCACCGACGGACTTTCGGCGCGGGAGGAGTCGGTCCGCCAGTTGGAGTCCCGCCGCGGCGAGCTGGAGAAGGAAGTCGCCGACCTCGCCCGGCTGGTGTCGGACCTCCGCCCGGTGGTCGAGCAGCTCCAGTTCCGGCGCGACGAACTGACGGCCACCCGCGCCGAATTGGCCGAGAAACAGTCTGCGCTGGACCGCCGGTACGTGGAAGTCGGTCGCGTCGAGGTGGCGATGCACGGCCGCCAGCAGGAGTTGGACGAGTGGGAGGTGCAACTGCGGGCGGAGTTCGACACCCGCGAACGGGAGTTGGCCCGGCAGCGGGGGGAGTTGAACGAGGAGTTGAAAACGGCCCGCCGCGAGCGCGGACTGACCTCGGCGGCTGAACTGGCGCTCGGTTGAACGTGGAGGGCGGTCACGTCACGGGCGGGTGTGCCGGAGCCGCGTCGATCCCCGCCGCGGGCCGTCGGGCGGCGGTTCGGCTGCCGCCCTGGAACAGCTCGACTGAAAGGAATCGGGGAGCGGCTTGTACCTCCAGCGTACTGCCGCCGCTCGTCGGCCACCCCACTCTCTCGAATCGAAGCGACGCACGTTATGGCCGCCAAAAAAATCGGGGTTTTGGGCTGCGGGATGATCGCGGAGCGGGGGCACTTGCCCGCCCTGGTTCACACCCCCGGCCTGGTCGTCGATGCCGTGTACGACGTGAACTTTCACCGCTCCCTCGACCTGCAACGGCGGTTCGGCGTGGCGCACGCCTATCCGACGGAGGACGAGTTCTGGCGATCGGACCTCGACGCGGTGGTGATCTGCTCGCCCGCCCCGCTGCACCTGACCCACGTGCTGAAGGCGGCCGAGTCCGGCAAGCACGTGCTGTGCGAGAAGCCGCTCGCGGAGTCCGAAGCGGACATCGAAGTGATGATCGCGGCGATGCGCGCCGCGAAGCGGATGTTCTTCACCGGCTTCTGCTACCGGTTCAGCCCGTCCGCGCTCGAGATTCACCGGCTCGTCCGCGAGGGGGCCGTCGGCGAAGTCCGCTCGCTCCGCCTGACCTACCTGTGGAACCTGCACGGCAAGTGGACGTTCGACGCGAACAACGGCATGATTCCAAGCCCCCTGCGGGTGGGTCGCATGCTCGAAGGCGGGCCGATGGTGGATTGCGGGGTCCACCAAATCGACCTGGCGCGGTGGTGGCTCGGCTCCGACGTGCAGTGGCAACGCGGGATCGGGGTGTGGGTCGAAGATTTCGCCGCGCCCGATCACGTCTACTTGCACCTGGGGCACACGTGCGGCGCGCACACGATGGTAGAAATGAGTTTCTCGTACACCGCCACCGCCACGGAGCCGCGCAGTCACTTCCAGTACGAACTCATCGGCACCGACGGCGTGATTCGCTTCAACCGCGAGGAACACGCGTTCGAGGTGCGGAACTCGCACGGCACCCGCTACCTGCCGTGGCATCCGGAGAAGAATTTCGCCGGCCTGCACCGGGAATTCGCCCACGCCCTGCACAGCGGGGAGCACCGGAACATGCCCACGGCGGAGGACGGGTTGGCCGCCACGCGGATCGCCCGAACCGCGACCGAGGAAGCGATCCGCGACCGCGAGTGGTCGAGTCAGTCCCACCCGTCGAGCCTGTGCCGATCGCCCGTGAACGCCGGTGACCCCTGTCCGCCGATTGAGCTGGATCACGTCGAACTCGACGACTCGCCGGCCGAGATCGGGAACACGATTTTCGGAACGGGTTCACACCCCCTGCGGGCGCCACCCGGCAACCACCCGTAAGCCGGGCTAGTATCATAATCCGAAGGCGACCACCACCACCGCGTTCACCGACGCCATCATCGCCAACTTGGGGCAGAAGACGGCCAACTACGCGGTGCGGAGCCACAAGCCGATCAAGATGCCGCAACTGCCGGCCGACCCGGTGAGCGTGCGGCCGAAGCAGAGGCGGGTGCTCGGGGCCGACATCTTCGTGGAAACGAACCTGTTGCCGGACGCTCTCGGGCCGATACTGGAAGCCCTGGCCGAAGGCAACGCCCTGAAGCTGAAGATGGTGAGCAACCGCGGCACGCAAGTGTATCCGGCGAAGGGGGCGATTACCGATTGCGTGGATCAGTACCGCTGCCGGTTCGTGCTGCGGGACGCGGCGGGCGAGATGAGCGAGGCGACGCTCATCGACCTGCTCGGCAAAGTGACCGGCAGCTTCCGCTGGATGCACGTGGAAAAGCTGCAAGAGTTCGACGGCCAGCCTGGATATACCAAAGCTCAGGGCGAAGACTGAGAACTTCTCGAGAATATTGATGGCAGAGACACAGTCAGAGAATCACGGCCACGGGCCGGAGGCCCACGAGGGCGGGCACGCGCCGCCCCGCCCCTTCCGTCGCCTCCGGCAGTTGTTGCTGCCGGAGCGGCGCGACCTCGCGACAGTCGTCGTCTTCGCGGGCGCCGTCGCCACGTTGTCGCTGGCGGCGCCCATCGCGGTGGAATCGCTCGTCAACACCGTCGCCTTCGGTGTGTTGATCTGGCCCGTCGCCGTCATTGCGGGGATCTTGTTCTGTTGTCTGGGGTTGGCGGCCGCGATCCGGGCGATGCAGGTCTATTCGGTCGAGTGCCTGCAACGGCGGCTCTTTGTGCGGGTCGTCGCCGACTACGCCCATCGACTGCCGCGCACGCGGCTCGACGCCTTCGACAAGCAGTACGGTCCCGAATTGGCCAATCGCTTCTTCGACATCCTCACGCTGCAAAAATCGCTCGCATTCCTGCTGCTCGATGGCGTTGCACTCGTCGTCACCGCGGTCGTCGGGATGGTGGTGCTGGCTTTCTACCATCCCTTTTTGCTCGGGTTCGACATCCTTTTGGTGGCGGCGATCGCGTTCATTCTGTTCGTCTTGGGTTGGGGCGGGGTGCGCACCAGCCTGCGCGAATCGCACGCCAAGTACGACGTGGCGGCTTGGCTCCAAGAGTTGGTTCGCGATCCGAGAACGTTCAAATTCGCCGGGGGTCCGCAGTTCGCGCTGGCAAAAGCCGACCGTTTAGCCGGGGAATACATCGAAGCCCGGAAATCGCACTTCCGGGTCGTACTGCGACAAACGGTCTTTTCACTCGGTTTGCAGGTCGTCGCCAGTACGGCGCTCTTGGGCTTGGGTGGGTACCTCGTCATCGAACGACAACTCACCCTCGGCCAACTCGTCGCGTCGGAATTGATCGTGGCGCTCGTCGTGGCTTCGGTCTCCAAACTCGGCAAATACGCCGAGGCGTACTACGATCTATTGACCGCCTCGGAAAAGCTCGGACTCGTCACCGACTTGCCGCCGGAACGCGACGGCGGAGAATCGCTTGCCGATTCCGGCCGCGGACTCGCCATCCGAGTCCACGGGGTCCATTCCGTCTCGCATCGAAATCTTCCTACCGCGGCCGATTGGCACGCCGATCCCCACGAACGGATCGCCTTCGTCGGGCCATCCGGTTCCGACCTGACGACGCTTTTCGAGATGTTGTGCGGCTTGCGCGTCGCCGACGCTGGCTCGGTCGAAATCGACGGTGTCGATCTCCGGGCGCTGGCCGCACACGAGCTACGCGGGCAGTGCGCACTGGTGGAACGCGCGGACGTCTTCGAAGGGACCGTTTCGGAAAACCTACAATACGGGCGGGAAGAAGTGTCACCGGTCGCGGTGCGCGAGGCGTTGCGGGTCGTCGGGTTGCTCGGGGTCGTCTACGCGTTGCCCCTGGGAATCGAGACGAAATTGATCCCGGGAGGCGGGTTGTTGACGCCGGGCCAAACCTTGCGATTGGCCATCGCCCGCGCCATCGTCGGCCGGCCGCGTTTGTTGATTCTCGACGGCGTCTTGGATCGCCTCGCTCCCTCCGAGAGCCCCGACCTTTTACCGGGGCTGTTCGACCGGACTGCCCCGTGGACGCTACTCGTGGCCAGCGCCGACCCCGCTATCGTCGCACTCTGCGACCGAATCGTAACCCTGCCCCGCGGAGAGACAACGTGATTCCGTCCGTGCAAACACCATTTAAATCGAACGTCGCATTCGCCACCCTGACCGGCGTCCGCACGCCGCGCCCGGCGCGTTGGCTGTCGCGCCTCTTGCTCCTCGCCTTCGTCCTGATGCCCGTAGCGCTGGTCTTCGTGCCGTGGCAGCAGACATTGCGCGGCCGGGGGCAGATCGTGGCGTTCGCGCCGACCGAGCGGAAGCAAGTCGTGTCGGCGCTCGTGGCCGGGCGGGTGAGCCAATGGCACGTCGTCGAGGGAACCAAGGTCAAGACGGGCGACAGTTTGGTCGATATTGAGGATAACGACGGCGAACTGACCGAGCGTTTGGACGCCCAGATGAAGTTTCAAACGGGTCGGAAGACTGCGGCGGATGCGGAAGTCGCCGAGCAAGATCGGGCCGCCGAAGCCCAAGAAAAAGCGGCCGGGGCGGCGGTCGGGGCGGCGAAGGCCAACCGCGATGCGGCGTCGCTGTTGATCGACGTCGCCAAACAGGGCCGCAAGAACGCCGAATTCGCGGCTACCTTCGAAATAGGTCGATTCGAAATGTTCGACAAACTGTTCAAGGACAAAAAGTTCGGCGGGTTGGAGTCGGAGTTGAGCCGGGACGAAGCGAAGATGCGCTCCGACCGCGCCGAGACCGACTCGAAGCGGGCCGAAGCCGAGATCAAACGGGCCGAGGCGACGCTGCTGACCGGCGAATCGCTGGTGCTGGGGGCCGAGGCCACCGGGCTTTCCGCCGTTGCGCTGGCTCGCCGGGATCTGCGCCGAGCCGAGCAGAACCGGTTCACCGTCGAGCGGGAACTCCAGGAACTCGACACGAGGATCGAACGGTTCAAAGCCCGATTCGTGAAAGCGCCCCGCGACGGGGTCGTCTTCCGCATTTCGGCGGAGAGCCAAGTCGGGCAGTTCGTGAAAGAGGGCGACGAACTCGCCGTCATCATCCCGGACTCCAACGATCGCGTGGTCGAACTGATGATCGACGGCGTGGACGCACCGCTGATCGCGGCCCACATGGAGCAGACCGGGCGCGGGCCGCATGTCCGGCTCCAGTTCGAAGGTTGGCCGGCCGTGCAATTCGCCGGTTGGCCTTCGGTGGCGACGGGCACCTTCGGCGGAAAGGTTCGCCAGATCGACCCGACCGACGACGGCCAAGGTCGTTTCCGCATCTTGGTGGAGCCGGAAGAAAAATTCGACGGCGACACTTGGCCCGAAGGGCTCTACCTGCGCCAAGGGAACCAAGCCACCGGCTGGGTCTTCCTGAACCGGGTCTCTCTCGGCTACGAACTCTGGCGGCAGTTCAACGGGTTCCCGCCGGTCATAGCCCCGAAGGCGCCCGACAAGAAAAAAGACGGCGGCAAACCCCCGAAGGTGAAACCCGGATGATTCCGCGAATCCATCTCATGTTCGGCGTTCTTATCACCGGCTTGGGCTGCGCCGGTCCGCGCGAGGACACCGCGCGCCGACTGCCACCGCCGCCGCCGGTGGCGATTGCGCAGCAGGTACCCGAGCCCATTTCGCCCGTTCGAGCCGTGGCTTATTCCGAAGTCGAGCCGGAGGCCGTTTCGGGTAAAGTGCCCCCGGCCGCATCCGCCGCCCCGCCGCCCGTCCGAGGCGGCGTGCCGAGCATCGGCGGCCCGTTGAACCTCGACGAAGTCTTGGGCAGCGTGGAGCGCCATTACCCGTTGCTGCGCGCCGTCGAACAAGAGCGCGGCATCGCCGGCGGGCGACTGCTCACGTCGATGGGGGCATTCGACCTGAACCTTTCCGCCGTGACCGACGGCCAAGGCACGACCTACGACAACCTCCGCAACAGCGTCGGCGTCAGCCGGGGATTGCCCCTCGGCGGCATCGGCGTGTTCGCCGGCTACCGCCACAGTGCCGGCGATTTCCCCACCTACAACCTCGGCTCGAAAACGGCCGACGGCGGGGAATTCCGCGCCGGCGTGTCGATCCCGCTGCTGCGGGATCGGGCCATCGACCGCCCCCGGGCCAACGTCCAGCAAGCCCGGCTCGACATCGCCCTCGCGGAGCCGACCATCGAACGGCAGCGCCTCGACTTCCAAAGGGCCGCGTCGCGGACGTACTGGAATTGGGTCGCGGCGGGCGGGCGCCTCCGCGTCGTCGAGGAATTGGTGAAACTGGCCGAGGATCGCGACGAACAATTGAAGGCCCGGGTCGCTGTGGGCCCGGCCGCGAACATCGAGCGCATCGACAACCAACAAAATATCGCCCTGCGCAACGGCGTACTCGTTCAAGCCCAGCGCGGCTTTCAACAGGCGACCATCGAATTGTCCCTGTTTCTACGGGATGGCACCGGTACTCCCGCGCTCGCGGGCACAAACAGACTGCTCGAGTTCCCGGAAGTCCGACCCGTCGATCCGCAATCGTTCGAACCCGCTTTGCAGGCCGCGTTCGACCTCCGCCCCGAACCCCGGCGATTCTGGCTCCAGCGCGACAAAGCGCTCGTGGAACTGCGGCTCGCCGAAAATCAGACCCTGCCGACGCTGAACGCCGTCGTTACCGCGACGCAAGATGTCGGCGGCGGCAGTAGCTCGCTCTCGGGCCCGAACGGGTTAGATCGAACCGGTGCCAGCGCCGGATTGAGCTTCCAACTCCCCGTTCAACGGCGCGAGGCGCTCGGGCGGATCCAACAGGCGCGGGCCTCGATCGGCCAAATCGAGTACCAACTGCGCAACGCGGAAGACGTCGTCCGGGCCGAAGTGCAAGACGCATTCTCGGCGCTGGAGCGCGCCTTCGAGTTCCACCGCCAAGCCAAAGCCCGCGTCGAATTGGCCCGCGTCGTCGCGCGGGCCGAACGCGAGCAACTCCGCCTCGGCCGCAGCGACATCCTCCGCGTGACCCTCCGCGAGCAGGCCTCGTTCGACGCCGAAATCGTGGAGCTCGGCGCGAAGCAAGACTATTTCCGCGCGGTCGCCGATTTCAAAGCCGCAACCGGGAATAGCGGGAAGTAAATCGCTCGCTCAAAGCGCGAACTCCCGGCGGATGCGCTCCA
>JBBRUN010000182.1:0-9623 GCA_038247765.1 Gemmatales bacterium
GATCGGCGAACGCTTTCACGCCGTTACGGCCTCGGGGGTTTGGGGCTCTTCTTCGTCGCCGAAGCGCGTCGCGATCACGTCGGCGTCGGTGCCGTTATCGCGCAAGTACCGCGCGAATACCGACGCGAAACCGTGCGTGGCGAGCACCTTGGTCGCCCCGGTTTCGCGCACCGCCGTCAGCAGTCCCGGCCAATCGGCGTGGTCGGACAGTGCGAAGCCGCGATCCATCGAGCGCCGCCGGCGGGCGCCGCGCACGTGCATCCAACCCGATGCCACGGAGGACGAGGCCGGTTCGAATTTCTTCGCCCACGGCGAACCATCGGCAGACGGCGGGGCGACGATGAGCGCGCCCGCCCAGGCTTTCTTGGCGCCGCCGACCGCATCGCCGACCTGCGTCGTCGCCGGCATCGCCACCCCGCTGTCGCGGTAGGCGCGCGTCAAGCGTTCCACGGCCCCATGCGTGAAGATCGGCCCGATTCCGGCGTCGACTCCGGCCAGCACGCGCTGGGCTTTCCCGAGCGAATAGGCGTAGACGATGCTCGCTTTCCCCGCGTCGCGGTTGGAGCGCCACCACGCGTTCATCGATGCGAAGAGGACGTCCGAAGGTTCCCACCGGTAGACCGGCAGAGCGAACGTCGATTCCGTGATGAAGGTGTGGCAGCGGAGGTGCTCGAACGGGGCGCAGGTCGGGTCGCGTTCGAGTTTATAGTCGCCGGTGACGACCCAGATTTCGCCGTGGAGTTCGAGGCGTACCTGGGCGGAGCCGAGGACGTGCCCCGCCGGGTGGAACGAGACCCGGACGCCGCCGAGCTCGATTTCTTCGCCGTAGGGAACTGCGGTGATCTCGGCCGGGCCGATGCGGGCTTCCAAGACTCGAAGTCCGGGTGCGGCCGCGAGGTAGTGCCGGCAACCGGCCCGGGCGTGATCCGAGTGAGCGTGCGTGATCACGGCGCGCTCGACCGGCTTCCAAGGATCGATGTGGAAGCCGCCGGCCGAGCAGTAGAGACCGCTGTCCGTCAGCGCGACAAGCGGTTCACTCAAGGCTGCTCCACAGATTGGGGGGCTCGGTTTGCCATGCAGTTATCAGTAGGTGCAGTAGGCCGCGAATTGCCGGAGTCGAGGCGATAGACAATTGCAAATTCGATGCCGTCGAGAATCGCCATCACTGTCTCCGCCCCGAGTGCGATTGCCCGGCACTTTCGGCCCAATCGGTTCTTTTCCCCCAAATTCCCACCGTCGGTTTCGAGATCGCGCTACCAATCGATTGCGATGATGGCTAAATATGAACCTATTGGCCGTCGATTCCAACCTCTCCGGTTTCGCTCCTTATTCCGAGAGTACGCACCGTGATCCGCCTCCTTCCGCAGTTCCGCTGGCTCGTTCTGGCGGGCTTGCTCGCCGCGCTGACCGCCGTCCCCGTCGGCGGAGTTCGCTCCCAAGATAAGGGCGGTCAGATCCTGACCGAAGCCGATAAGCAGAAGCAGCTCGCCGAATTGCAAAAGCAAATCGCGGAGTTGAACGCCAAGTTCGAAGCCCTCAAAGCCGCGCCGGTCGGTGTCGCGGCAGTCGTGGACCCGAAAGCTCCCGCAGGGACGATCCCCGAGGGATTGTTGAACCCATTGGCGTGGCGCAGCATCGGCCCGGCGAACATGGGCGGCCGGGTGACGGCACTCGCGGTCAATGAGTCCGACCCGATGATGTACTGGGTCGGCTTCGGCGGCGGCGGACTGCTGAAAACCGTGAACAACGGCACGACCTTCGAGAACCAATTCGACAAAGAAACGACCTGCTCCATCGGCGATGTCGCGGTGGCCCCATCCGACGCCAACATCGTCTGGGTCGGCACCGGCGAGAACAACCCGCGCAACTCCGTGAGCTACGGCGACGGCGTCTACAAGAGCACCGACGGCGGCAAAACTTGGAAGAACATGGGCCTGAAGAAGACCTTTCAAATCGGCAAGGTCATCGTGCATCCCAAGAATCCGGACGTCGTCTACGTCGGCGCACTCGGCCGGCTCTACGGCGACAACGAAGAGCGCGGCGTCTTCAAGACCGAAGACGGCGGCAAGACTTGGAACAAGGTCCTCTACGTCGACGACAAGACCGGCGTCACCGACATGCGCATCGATCCGACCGACCCGAACGTGTTGATCGCCGCGCTGTGGGAACGCAAACGGGACGAACACGACGGCTTCTTCGGGACCCCGCCGGTGCCCGACGCCTACGGGCCGGTCGTCACGCACAGCCCCGGCACCGGATTGTACAAGACCCTCGACGGCGGCAAGAACTGGAAGAAACTCACCGACGCCAAATTGAAGAACGGCCTGCCGACGGTGAAACTCGGCCGCATCGGCCTCGACTATTCCCGCAAAACCAAAGGCCTACTCTTCGCCGTCATCGACACCGAAAAAGGCGGCACCGGCCCGGCCCCTTCGAACACCTATTTCGGCGCCGTCTTGGACGACGAAAAAGGCGGCGGGGTGAAGCTCACCGAAGTCACCGAGAACTCCCCGGCCATGAAAGCCGGCCTGAAATCGGGCGAAATCGTGACCCTCGCCGATGCGACCAAGCTCGATGCCGCCGAGACCTTCATCGATTTCCTCCAGTCGAAAAAGCCGAACGACAAAATCGCGGTGACGGTGAAGCGCGATGGCAAAGATGTCAAAGTCGAAGTGACCCTTGCGGTTCGCAACCCGGAACCGCCCGTGCCGATGGGGGCGCCCCCGTCGGCCGGCTTCCGGTTGGCCCGCGGCGATACCCTCACGGTGGGCACACTCGTCGAAGACGGACCCGCCGCCAAGGCCGGCGTCAAAGAAGGGGATCTCATCACCAAGGTCGGCGACAAAGCGGTGTTGGCGGTCGCGGATTACGTCGCGGAACTCAGTACCAAAAAAGCCGGCGATAAAGTCAAGTTCACCGTCCAGCGGGACAAAGAAACGAAGTTGATCGAAATCGTCCTCGGTGCCCCGGCCGCCGCTGGCCCGCCGCGCGGCGTCACCAATGCCCGCCCCTTCGGCATGGGCCTCGGCGGCCAACAGGCCAACGTCCAACGCCGCCAAGGCAAAGAGGGCTTCGAAACGGGCGGCGTCTTCCAATCGGCCGACAACGGCGAAACGTGGACTCGCATCAACAGCCTGAACCCGCGGCCGATGTACTTCAGCCAGATCCGCGTCGATCCGAGCGACGATAAAACCATCTACGTCATCGGGGACGTGCCGACGCCGCTTTTCCGGAGCACCGACGGCGGCGCCAACTTCGCCAACCTCAGCACGGCGGCCGGCGTCCACGCCGACGGTCACGCCCTCTGGATCGACCCGAAAGACCCGCGCCACATGCTCATCGGCTGCGACGGCGGCTTCTACGCGACCTACGACAAAGGCGCGAAGTGGGACCACATCAACACCGTGCCGATGGGCCAGTTCTACCACGTCGCCACCGACAACCGCCGGCCGTACCGCGTCTACGGCGGCCTGCAAGACAACGGCAGCTGGGGCGGCCCGAGCGACACGCTGAAGCGCACCGGCCCGACCAACGAAGATTGGATCTTCGTCAGCGGTGGGGACGGCTTCGTCTGCCGCGTCGACCCGCTGGATGCCGACCTCGTGTACTCCGAGAGCCAAGGGGGCAACATCAGCCGGCGGAACTACCGCACCGGCGAATCGAGCGGCATCCGCCCGCCGGCCCGCAAACCGGGCGAAGCCGCGTATCGGTTCCACTGGAATACGCCGTTCATCCTCAGTAGCCACAACTCGAGCATCTTCTACAGCGGGGCGCAATTCGTCTTCAAGTCGGTGAAAAAAGGGGACGAACTGAAAGTGATTTCGTCCGACCTCACCCGCACCCCCGCAGGCAGCTTGACGGCCATCGCCGAGTCGCCGAAGAATCCGGACGTGCTCTGGGCCGGCTCCGACGACGGCTTCATCTGGCTCAGCAAGACCGGCGGCACCCAATGGGAGAATCTCACCGCCAACATCCAGAAGGCGGGCCTCGTCGGCTTCCGCCAGACCGCGACCATCGAATGCTCCCGCGAGAAGGAGGGCCGGGCGTACGTGACCTTCGACGCCCACCGCTCCGACGACGACAAGCCGTACATTTTCCTCACCGAAGACTTCGGCGCGACGTGGAAGAACATCGCCGCGGCCCTGCCGCAGTTCGGCAGCACCCGCGTCTGCCGCGAAGACTTGATCAACCCGAACGTCCTTTATGCCGGGACGGAATTCGGCCCGTACGTTTCGATCAACAAAGGCGAGAGTTGGACGAAGCTCGGCACCGGTCTGCCGACGGTGTCGTGCCACGAGTTCGCCCAGCCGACGACGGCGAACGAACTCGTCGTGGCGACCCACGGCCGCAGCGTTTGGATCCTCGACATCAACGCCATCCGGCAGTTGAAAGCGGACACGCTGAAAGATGCGGCCACGCTATTCGCCCCGGCCCCCGCCGTCCGCTGGAAACTCGGCGCCAACGGCGAGTCCCCCTACAGCAGCACGGATCGCAAGTTCGCCGGCACGAACCCCTCTCGCGGGGCGACCTTCGACATCTTGCTGACGAAGAAGGCGGAAAAACTCGAACTGAAGGTGATCGACGCCAACGGCAAAGTCGTGTACGAGTACCGGGCCCCGACGCAGAACCTACCGGCAAACTACCGGCCGATCACGTCGGCCGGATTCCACCGCGTCCCGTGGAACCTCGCGGGCCCATCGGGCGGCGGCGCAGCGGGCGGTGGGCGCCGCCCGATCGGCGGTGGCCAAGTCGCCCCAGGGACTTACAAAGTGTTGCTCACGGTCGATGGCAAGGAGCTGCCGCAATCGCTGATCGTGGAGCTCGACCCGAATGCGTCCAAGGACATCCAGAGCACCGAGGACGCGGTGCAAACTTTGGAAGCGCAAAGGAAGGCGGCGAAGAAGACCGAGCAGCGCGACGACAACTGACGCAACTGCAATCCCACCGCCGCGCGGTTTCGACCGCGCGGCTTGACGGGGGAGAATTCGACATCGGAATTGACTGGTCCCCACTCCCGCGCTAACATAGTTCAAGGCGTGTCAACTTTTGACACGGATCGCGGAGGCCGCGGAATGGCATCCCCGGATTCGGCGATCCTCGTCGACGCACTCCGACGGACGCGGGAAGCACTCGAAGATTTGCTGGCCCGCTTGAACGGGGTGGCGGACAACCGCGAGTTGACGGTCAGCGAAGAGTCGCACCGGCGAAAAGCCAAACGGGCCATCCGGAGAATCACGAGCGACTACTTGCCTTGGGCGCGGTTGAAATCGCTGCGGGCGGATCGGGCCGCCGCGATCGCATTCTGGCTCAACGGTCTGTGGGCGTCCTTGCCTTTGGACGAATAACACAAGGGGGGATCGTGCCATGGCGGAATTTGTCATTCGCGGGGCCGGGGGCGTCATCCGTCAGCATCGCTTGGCCCTCGACCTGAGTCTGGCCGACCTAGCCGAGCGGGCCGGCACGGACAAAAGCCAATTGGCCAAGTACGAAACCGACAAGGTCGGTATCTCCGATGCGAAGCTGGCAATGCTGGCGAAAGCATTGCGCATCCCGGCGGAAACGCTCGCCCACGAGTGCCTGATGGCCATCAAGCCCCACCTGCGATCCAAACCGATCGGCCGACTCCTCGGCCAACTCTCCGCCCCGGCGAAGCCGGCACGCCGAACCGCTGAGGCGTAAACTCCGCCGCGGCTACACCCCGGCTCCGACTCGGCGATTTCGACCGGTGTCATTTTCGGAATTGGATCTTCAGCGGAAGCCCGTCCACCTTTCCTTCGCTCGCATGGGCGCCGCTCCCCAACACGGCCGAAGCCCACTCGCTCGCTTGCGTCTCCGCCGAGATGTACTCGCGTTGGGTGACGAGCGCCTTCGTCAGTTGTTCATCCGGGGAGTGGAGGTAGAGCGCGATCGTGTCTGCGATTTCCAACCCGGCATCTTTGCGGGCTTGGTTCACGAGCCGGATCACGTCGCGGGCCATCCCTTCAAGCTTCAGCTCTTCGGTGATGACCGTGCTAACGAGTGCCTCGCGGCCGCGGTTGTCGATCGTCCCGGCGAAGCCGGGTTTAGCGCTCGAGTATTCAATCGTGATGTCCGCCGGTTCGAGCGCGACCCCGGCGAGTTCGAAACTCCCGGAGCGTAACTCGCGCGGGTCGCGCTTCGTCAATTCGGCCTCGGCGTCCTTGAGTTTGGCCCCCAATTTGGACGCGGCGGTCTTCTTGTTCAACTTGGCGGTCGCGGTCAACAGCGGTTCGTCGACGATGCGGACCGCTTTAATGTTCAACTCGTCGCGGATCAATTGATCGAACTGTGCGATGGCGTCCCTGTCCGCATCGGTCGTCGTGCGAATGACGAGTTCCGCCAGCGGTTGGCGCACTTTGATCTTCGCCACGTTCCGCGCGGCGCCACCCAATGTGATGATGTCCCGCAGCGCATCCATTTGATCCATCAGCCCCTGATCATTCAGCCGCTCGTCGGCTTTCGGGAATTCGCAAAGGTGGACGCTTGCGCCGCTTCCTTGCAACCCCTTCCACATGACCTCGACCAAGAACGGCACGCACGGGGCGAGGCACTGACACAGCGTAGTCAGCACGCCGTGCAGCGACTGGTACGCCGCCCATTTGTCCTTCAACCCAACGGCGTCGAGGTCGGCCACTTTGCTGTTCAACCGCGGCTTCACCCGGCGGACATACCAGTTGGATAGGTCGTCGTCCACGAACCGCTCCGCCGCGAGGGCGAAGGTCATCGTGTCGTACTTCTCGAAGCTGTCGCGGGCCGTTTGCACCAGCACCTGCACACACGACAGAATCCAGCGGTCGATATCCGACCGCTCGGCCACCGGCACTTGCTGATCCTTGGATGAGGGGTCAAACCCGTCGCCGATGGCGCAGTTGCAGAAGAGGGCGTGCGTGTTCCAGAGCTTGAAGATGAACTTCGAACGCACCTCGTTGGCCGGCTCCGGGCCGAAGTTGAGGTTCTGAGCCGGGCTTTGCCGGCAGTACAACCAGCGCATCACGTCGGCGCCAATCGCGGTGAACGGGACGTCATTCCCCTTCGGATCTTTGATGATGCCGCCTTTGTCGGCCGCCGCGATGAACTCGATGGAGTTCCCCGCGCTCTTGTGCATGTCGTGGCCGTATTGATCCTTCACCGTGGCGAAGCCCAACAGGGTTTTGAATGGTGCAGCGCCGTCGCTCATCATGGTGCTGAGCGCCAGCAGCGCGTAGAACCAGTTGCGGAACTGGCCGGGGAAGCTTTCGGTGATGAAATCGGCCGGGTACCACTGCTTCCAATAGTCGCGGTCGCTGTTGTACTTCAGCGTGCTGAACCCGACGATGCCGGCATCGAGCCACGGATTGCCGACGTCCGGAATCCGGCTCATCAGCGCGCCGGTCTTCAAGCTCTTGATCTTCACCCGGTCCACGAACGGCCGGTGCGGGCTATGGCCATCGAACTCCTGCCAGCCCTCGACGGCGCGCTCTTTCAATTCGGCTTCGCTAACGATAACTTCGAATTCGCCGGTCGATTCATCGACCCAGATCGGCAGCGCCAGTCCCCAATACCGCTTCTTGGAGATCATCCAATCGCCCATGTTCCAGAGCCAGTCGTACTCCCGCGCCCGGCCGTTCAAGCTCTCGGGCAAGAAGGTCACCTGCTTAACGACTTTCATCACATCACCGCGGAAGCCTTCCTCGGTGTTCCGCGGCCCCATGTTGATGAACCACTCGTCCACGAGGCGGAAGAGCAGTTCCGTCTTGCAGCGCCAGCAGTGCGGGTAGCGGTGGACGTAGCGCTCCGTGGCGAAGAGCAAGTCACGCGATTTCAGCAGTTCAAACACCGCATCGGCCGTCGTAGCTTCGACGGCGTTCTTCCCCGCGAGTGGGCCGAAGCCGGGGTGGAAGCAACCGGAATCGTCGAGCGGCGCCACCGGCGGCAGATGATTCTCCTTGCCCAACTCGAAGTCGGCCTGGCCGCAACCCGGCGCGATGTGGACGATGCCGGTGCCCTCGGTTTCGCCGACGTCTTTCCACGCGATGACTTTGTGCACGGCCTTGGCCGCGACGCGCGCCGTCCATTGCCGGGCTTCGGCGACGCGAGCCACTTCGATGGGGTAGCCGCACTCGCAGCCCTGCGCTTCGAGGTCGTCGAACGGCCCGCTGTAGGCCCAGCCGAGCATGTCGGCACCCTTCACTTCGCCGACGATTTCGAAGCCGTCCTTCCCGGCTTTCTCTTTGAAGAGTTGTTCGATGGACTTCAGGTGTGGCACGCCGTCGAGCCAGTCGCGTTTGGATTTCTTCGCGGAACCTCCGACGGCTGACGCCGCCGGCTCGCCTTCGGCATCGCCACCCGATTCCATGCGGTTGATCTTGAACGCCCCTTTGCCGACGTAGAAGACCTCGCTCTTCAGTTTGATTTGCAGGTAAGTCAGCTCCGGGTTCACCGCCGCGGCGACGTTGCTCGTCAGCGTCCACGGGGTTGTCGTCCAGGCGAGTAGGTTCTCTCCGGGGCGGTCGCGGAGCGGGAACTTGACGAACACCGCCCGGTGTTCGATCGTCTTGTAGCCTTCCTTGACTTCCATTTCGCTGAGTCCCACGCCGCAGCGGCCGCACCACGGCATCGCGTCGTAGCCGCGGTAGACCATCCCCTTCGTGTGGCACTTCTTGAGGAAGCTCCAGATCGTGTAGTTGTTCTCGTTCGACATCGTGAAGTACGATTTCCGCTCATCGACCGGCTTGGCCCAATCGGCGTCGGTGGCGTCCCAATCCATCCACATGCCGAGGCGGATGCTCTGCTCGCTCTGGATGCGGGCGAACTTGTCGACGCGGTCCTTGCAGAGCTGCACGAACTTCGCGACGCTCGCCTCGCGGTCACCGGGGACGAGGTTTTCGATGTCGCGCTTGCTCTTCAGCCCGAGTTCTTTTTCGACTTCCACTTCGACCCACAGGCCCTGGCAATCGAAGCCGTTCTGATAACGCAGCTCGTGGCCGGTCATGGCGAAGTAGCGGTTGAAGACATCCTTGTACGTGCGACCCCACGCGTGGTGGACGCCCATCGGGTTGTTCGCGGTAATCGGCCCGTCGAGGAACGACCACTTCGGCTTGCCGAGGTTCTGCTTCTGCAATTTCTCGAAGATGCGCTCGGTTTGCCAGAAGCTCAGGACTTCGCGTTCGAGGGCGGGGAAATCGGCTTGGGAATCGACCTTGGCGAACGGCATTGGACGAGAACCTCGGGCAGGATCCAGAATCTGCGGGTATTCTATTGGCAGGGGTGTTTGCATGCCGCGCGACTTGATTCTTGGAACGGCCGGGCACATCGATCACGGCAAGACCGCGCTCGTGAAAGCGCTCACGGGTATCGACACCGATCGGTTGCCGGAGGAGAAGGCGCGCGGGATCACCATCGACATCGGCTTCGCGTTCCTCGACCTCGGCGACTTTCGGTTGGGCATCGTCGATGTGCCGGGGCACGAGCGGTTCATCAAAAACATGCTCGCCGGGGCGACCGGGATCGACCTCGTCGTGCTGATCGTCGCGGCCGACGATTCGGTGATGCCGCAGACGCGCGAACACCTCGAAATCCTGAAGTTACTGCGGCTCAAGTACGGCGTGATCGCACTGACGAAAGCC
>JBBRUN010000183.1:0-9474 GCA_038247765.1 Gemmatales bacterium
GCCTGACGAGCCAGCACACCGGCACTTCGGCCGTGACCGTCTTCGGGCCGCGATTCTTCTTCGAAATGGATCCGCTGACCGGCCAACCCCGCACGGCGACGAGCCTGTTTGCACCATTCGCCTACCCGGAACCGCCCCAGCGATTCCAGCAGTCCTTCTTGCCGGACGAGCGCCAATCGCAGTTCTTGGTATGGCGCACGGCGGAAGTCCGCGCCGAGCCGGCCACGGACTTCGATAAATCCCGCGCGAAGTGCGTCGATATCTGGAAGCGCCAAAAGGCCCGCGACTTGGCGAAGAAAGCCGCCGACGAACTCGCGGCGAAGACCGTGGGCCTCGGTAACAACGTCATCGAAATCGGCCCGAAGCTATTGAACAAATACTCCGAGTTCGCGAACGCATTCCCGGACGCCGCATCGAAAGATCGCACGAAGTATTTCGAACTGAACAAGATCTCCCGCACCGTCATCGACCAGTTCGGCACGCAAGAGTCGAACGGACCGACCAGCAGCGCGTTCACCCTGAAGCCGACGAACGACATCGTTTACCCGAGTCAGAAAATGCTCGAAGACATGGTCGCCAACAGCACGAAGCCGATGTCGACTTCGTTCGTGATGGTCGATCGCCCGGAGAACATTTATTACGTGGCGACCGTCATCGGCCGCTTGGATCGCAACGCTTCGAACTTCTACAGCCTCGTCTACAACGCGGATGTGCAATCGAAGAATATCTCGGGGGATATCTCGAGCCGGTTCGAAGGGGAGTCACGCAAGCAAGCCCGCGAGGAAGCGCTCGAACTGCTGAAGGCGGAATTCAAGTACGAGCAAGAAAGCCCGAACCTCGACAAACTCACCGGCGCGGGCGAGTGAGCGCGAACTCGAGCGTCCGGGGCGTGTCCGTCTTGGCGAAGGCCGATCGCCCCGATAGCTCAATTGGCAGAGCAGCCGACTCTTAATCCGCGGGTTGTAGGTTCGAGTCCTACTCGGGGCATACCGATTCCCTACAGTTTCACGTGAAACTGTAGGGATGCTTCGTTTGCCCGCTCGGATGGAGTCCATAGTCTTCAGCGCGATCGTGGGACGAACCGATGTCGCGAAGTGCGAGAAGGAGTGGAGACGCGAATCCGGGAACTGGTGGCCGGCCGGCTCTGCAAGTAGCTCCCGATCCCCGGTGCGATTCAATTTTTCCGCACTTGCGGCCGATCGCTTTCATCCGCACACTATAACTGCCCTACCTCACCGACCGCGAAGCCCGCGGGCGCAGGATCGCATGCCCAACTCGCCGAAGCCCGAAGCCCCCGCACCGCCCGTCGATTTGACGGGGCGCACGCTCGCGGATTTCGCCGTGCTCCGCAAGATCGGCCAGGGGGGCATGGGGCAGGTCTACCTCGCCCGGCAACAATCGCTCAAACGCGAAGTGGCCCTGAAAATCCTTCGGAAGGATCTCGCCGAGAATACCGTCGCCCTCAAGCGGTTCCAAGCGGAAGCCGAGGCCGTGGCGAAGATCAGCCATCCGAATATCGTGCAGGTCTACGCCTTCGGCGTGCAGGACGGCCTCCACTTCATGGCGCTGGAATATGTGGAAGGCCGCAACCTCCGCGAATACCTCGAGCGCAAAGGCCCGCCCGAACTTCCCGTCGCACTGATGATCCTCCGCCAAGTCGCGGCCGCACTGCAGCGTGCCGGGGAACTCGGGCTGGTGCACCGCGACATCAAACCGGAGAACATCCTGTTGAACCGCAAAGTCGAAGTCAAAGTCACCGACTTCGGCTTGTCGTGCTACTTCGCGGCGGACGCCAAGCCCGCGAGCTTGACGCAATCGGGCATGACCCTCGGCACGCCGTTGTACATGTCGCCCGAGCAGGTGCAGGGGCGGCCGGTCGACCACCGCAGCGACCTCTATTCCTTCGGCGTCACCTGCTATCACGTCCTCGCGGGGAATCCGCCGTACTCGGGATTGAACGCGTTCGATGTCGCCGTGCAGCACGTGCAAGCGACGCCGGAGCCGCTGGAGCAAATCCGCCCCGACCTGCCGGCCGACCTGTGCGCGCTCGTGGCGAAGTTGATGGCGAAGCGGCCCGAAGATCGCTACCAGTCCGCGAAGGAAGTCCTGCGCGACCTCGCGCGGGTTCAAAAAGGTTTGGCGCTCGGTCTGCCGGCCTCGGCTGGCAGCAGTGCGACGATCCCGCAGATACCGGGTCACCCCGCGCCGTTGAGCCTCAGCGTGAGTTTGTCCGGGAGCACTGTCGGCTCGGTTCGGGTCTCGGAATCGGTGTCCATGTATGCGGCGCCGGCGACTTCGCACCGTTGGCCGTGGAGAATCCTCGGCGTGGCCGCACTGGCGTGCATCGGGTTCGCCGGTTGGTGGGCCTTCGCCCAGACTCACCCGATCAGTGCGCCCGTCGCGGTGGCGACGATCGCGGGCTTGCCGGAGGGCCGCCCGCCCGCTCCGCTGGTCTCCTCGCGGGAAGTCGAACTCAAAGACAAATTCAAACAGCGGCCCGCGACGCCGGCGAATCTGCGAGCCGGGATGGAACTCGGGTTGATTTTCGTACGGGATCGCCGGTTCGACGATGCCGAGTCGGTGTTCGCCGAGTTCGAAAACTGGAAGCCGCCGCCGATGGCGCGACCGGGCGACGGGCCGAACCTGACTCTGGCCGTCGGGAAATTCGGGAAGGGCATCGTGCTCGCCCACCGCGATGTGCCGACCGATTCGAACAAAGCCTTCGAAGACGCCGTCGCGGCGGTGAAACCATCCGCCGCGAACCGCCTCGTCATCGAGAAGTTCTTCCTGGATCACAGCGAGTTCGGCTTGGCGATATCGGAATCGCTGAACCGCAATGCCGAGAATCTGACGGCGAGCAATCAGAAACTGCCGGCGGGCTTGGATTGGATGCGGACGCCGGCCGGATTGCTCCGCATCAAAGGCGCGAAGTGAGGCACGACTTCGATGCTCGACGGCTTACCGGTGCCGGTTCTTTTCTCCACTTGTTTCCCCTCCATCGGATACAATCACCGTTTGGGTTGACGGAGTGACCATGCAGTTTCTCGCCCTCGGTTTGAATCCGCTGCTGTTGAAGGCGACCAAGGAACTCGGCTACACCGAGCCGACACCGGTGCAAGCCGGCGCGATCCCGCCCGCGCTCGAGGGGCGCGATGTCCTCGCCACCGCGCAGACCGGCACCGGGAAAACGGCGGCGTTCCTGCTGCCCATCCTGCACCGCCTGCTCTTGCAGCCCCGCAAGGGAATTCGCGTCGTGGTGATCTCGCCGACGCGCGAACTCGCCGAGCAGATCGAAACCGCCGCCAAGGGCTTCGCGCAGTACACCGACTTGAAATCGACGCTCGTCGTCGGCGGTCGGCCGATGGGCGCGCAAGAACGGGCTATCCAAGCCGGGCCGGATATCGTCGTCGCCACACCCGGCCGGTTGCTCGACCACATGAATTCCCTCGGGGCGAAATTCGCCGGAGCGTCGGTGCTCGTCCTCGATGAAGCCGACAGCATGCTCGACATGGGCTTCCTGCCCGACGTGAAGCGCATCGTCAAGAAACTCCCCGGCCGCCGGCAGACGCTGCTCTTCAGCGCGACCATGCCGCCGACGATTGCGAACCTCGCGGCCGAGTTGTTGAAGAACCCGGCGACGGTACAGATCGGCAAGCGGACCGCTACCGCCGTGGGCATCACGCAGGCCGCGTATCCGGTGCCGGCGCATTTGAAAAATGCCCTCCTGCGGCATCTGTTGCGCAGCACCGAAATGCCTTCGATTTTGGTATTCACGCGGACGAAGCACGCGGCCCGGAAGTTGGCCAAACAGGTGGCGACCGACGGCTTCACCGTCGCGGAACTGCACAGCAACCGGACGCCGTCGCAGCGGACGAGCGCGATGGCCGGCTTCAAAAAAGGCGACTGCCAAGTGATGGTGGCGACGAACATCGCGGCCCGCGGTTTGGACGTGGCCCACGTGACGCACGTCATCAGCACAGACGTACCGGACGTACCCGAAGATTACGTCCATCGCATCGGCCGGACCGGTCGGGCCGGCGCGACCGGTGATGCGTTCATTCTGGTGTCGCCGGATGAAGAAGCATCACTCGCGCGGATCGAACGGCAAGTCGGGCAGCGCCTCCCGAGGGTGACACTGCCCGATTTCGATTACCAACAGTTAGCCCCGAAGCCGGTGGCGGCACCCGCTCCGCGCGGATCTCGGCCGAAGGCCGGGGGCCAGCGGAATCCGCAGGGGAATAAACCGCCGCGACGGCGGTGAGTCAGTCCGCGTGAACATCCACGGTACCGTTGCTGCGGAAGTGAATGTGGACATCGTCGCGGCCGAAATCGAACTGGATGGAACGGCGGTTCACTTCCAATTCCCGGAGCTTCCCGCACGGCAGCGTAAAGCAGACTTCGACCGGCCGGCAGGTCACGGGGTGGAGGATAAGGATCCGATGGTGGCCTTCGCTGGGGCGAAATTCCCGTGCGAAGCTGTCCAGCGTGTAAATGGGAATCGGCGCGGGAACGAATACCGGCCGCTGCACGATCACCGGCGGCGCGTACACCGGCACTTGGTGAATGTGGCGCGGCGGGTACGGGTGCTGGGCGAGGGCGGCGGAACTGCTGAGCGCGAGCAACGGCAGAGCGAGCAGAGTACGGATCATCGGAGTTCATCCAGAGGGGTGGTGGAAGTACCCGTCGAACGACCCTGCGGGTCGGGACTTGCGCACAATCCGTCTGGTCAGTCCGCCGCACCAGCGACGGGGCTTACGAGCATCGCTGGCCGGTGACGTTCGCAGCACCCGTCCCCGGCGCTCGGGCTCCAAACGAATTGCGCAAGGGCACATCTCGATTCTGCCAATCCGGCGGGTCAGCAGAATGAATGAGCTGCCGGCCACCGTGTCGTCGTTGTTTCCGTAACCTGAATTCACGTTCCTTACCTTGTGCAGCCGCAAATGATTGAACTCGAAGGACTGACCAAATCGTTCACCGGGGCGGATGGGCGGGAAGCCTTCGCGGCCGAGGACGTGACCTTCTCGGTGAAGCCGGGGGAAGTCTTCGGTTTGCTCGGGCCCAACGGGGCCGGGAAAACCACGACACTGCGGATGCTATGCACGGTGTTGAAGCCGACGGCCGGATGCGCGTCCGTCGCGGGCTTCGATGTCGGCACGCACCCGTCCGAAGTCCGCAAGTCGATCGGGTTCCTCTCGGCCAACACCGGCGTCTACGACCGCATGACGGCCCGCGAAATGGTCGCCTATTACGGACGACTCTACGGCTTGGGCGGGAAGCCGTTGGACGACCGCATCGACAAGCTCTTCGATCAATTGCAAATGAACGATTTCCGCGATGTCGTCGGCGGGCGGCTCAGCACCGGCATGAAGCAGAAGGTGTCGATCGCCCGGGCGCTCGTCCACGATCCGCCCGTGTTGATTTTCGACGAACCGACCAGCGGCCTCGACGTCCTGGTGCAGCGGGCGGTGCTGCAGAACATCGCGGCCCTGCGGAGCGAAGGCAAAACGATTCTGTTCAGCACGCACAACATGAACGAAGTGCGGAAGTTGTGCGACCGCGTGGCCATTATGGCGAAGGGCCGCATCGCCGCCTGCGGCACACTCCCCGAACTCCGGGAACAATTCCAGCAAGACGATTTGGAAGAGTTGTTTTTCAGCTTGGTGTCGTAACCCGTTCGGCAACGGGAGCGCCGCGGTTCCCAATGGCCCTGCAGTGTCGGCAATCTCGCCGGTGCCCGCTTCCAACTCTTCCGGATAATCCGAACAATTTGCGGAACCGATCGGCGCGCTCTAGGTTCGTAGGTCGCTTCGGTGACACCGGTGCAACGCTCTCCCGGGCGCCGGCTTCGTACGGAGGGTTCCGCCATGGTTCAGATGATCGCTTGCAACCTCGCCGTCCTCGCCATCGCCGGCATCTATTACGCTTGGCGCGACCGCACCTCGAAACAATTTCAGAAGCGATCCGTATTGCGGGATCGCGTCGCCTACATGCTGTGGGTCACGGCCCAACGCGCTTAGGCGGCTTCGACGACGGCGCGCATTTGTTCGAACAGCTTCCCGGCGGGCGGGGGCATGTCGTTGGGGCCGGTGGGGCCTTCGAGTTCGTTGTTCCAAGCGTGGGCCCGGAGGCTAGCGAGAATCTTTTCCGCCAGCGACAAAGCATCCCGGCCGCATTCGCCCGTGACGCGCGGCCGGCGACCGAACTTCACGCAATCGACGAAGTGCCGCAGTTCCGAAGTCAGTTGATCCCACTTGCGGTCGCCGTCGACGTTCAACACTTCCAGATGCCGGCCGAAGACTTCATCTTTCAAACGCGCCCGGGCACCCGCATCGAGGCGCTCGGGGCGAAGTCCGTTGCGGCGGAGTTCGTCCGATTGCTGAACCAGCGATAACTTGCGGGTCACGAAGTCGATCCCGGCGTACCCTTCGGGCGCCCAGATGCGCATCCGGCGTTTCGGGCGGGCCGCGATCCGGCTCGCCGTGACGTGGGCGACGCAACCGCTTTCGAAGACGATGCGGGCATTCACCATGTCTTCATGGCCACCGAATACGGCGGCGCCGACGGCGGACACGTCCCGCACCGGCGAGCCGACGAGGGCCAGCAGTAGGTCGAGGTCGTGGATCATGAGGTCGAGCACGGCGCCGATATCCACGGAGCGGCCGGTGTAGGGCCCGTGCCGCTCGGCTTCGATGAACTTCGCCGTGATCGGCCGTTTCAGCAGTTCTTCGAAGGCCGGGTTGAAGCGCTCGATGTGCCCGACTTGGAAAGGGACATCGGCTTCGCTGGCGAGGGCGATCAGTTCATCCGCTTCGGCGACGGTCTTGCAAACGGGTTTTTCCACGAGGACCGGCACGCCGCGCTTCAAGAAATCCGCGGCGACGCTGTGGTGGAACTGCGTCGGCGTGGCGATCGACACGGCGTCGACTTCGCCGAGCAATGCGTGGTGCGAACTGTACGGCTGCGTGCGGACTTTCTTCGACACACTGGCGGCTTGGTTGGGGTCGTGATCCACGACGCCGACCAGATCCACGTCCGGAAATTGGGAAAGGATGCGGGCGTGGTGTTGTCCGAGGTGGCCGACGCCGACGACGGCCATGCGAAAGCGGGTCATGCCGTCCTAGCCTCTGTGTCTACCGACCGGGCGGGCGTCCATGCCAGCCGGGTGAGCATCGTAGATTTTTTTGGGAATGGTGCCAAGCCCATTACGCGACCCGTTGGCGACGGCCGGGGAAAATCGCCCGTCGCAGTGCCGGGGGCACGTCCGGGACGTGTGCAATATCCGCGCCGGCGGCCCGCGCCCGCAAGATCAAGGCCTTCGCCAAGCTGACGTTGAGCGAGTGGCCGGAGCGGTAGGCGACGACGTGGCCGATGAGATCGACCCCGCACAGCGACAAATCGCCGATGAGGTCGAGGACTTTGTGCCGGGCCGGTTCGTTGGCGTGACGGAGCTTGTTGTCGATGAGGCCGTGCGACCCGAACACGAGCAAGTCCTTGGCCGTGAGGTGCCGGCCCACGCCGACGGAGCGGAGCGTGAGGGCTTCCCGTTCGAGGACGAACGTCCGACAATCCGCGACTTCGCGGGCGAACGTTTCCGGCGAGACCTTCATCGTGTGCGATTGACGCGGAATGTCCGAATCCGCTCCGTAATCCAGCATATAGGTCGCGAGCAGTTCGTTCGGCGAGTCGGCCGGAGCCGGGTGGACGGCGACGGTCGCACCGCCGTGTTGAACCACGACCGATTCTTGCACGGCCCACACCGAGCGGCGTGCGGAGAGCAGTTCGTATCCCGATTTCAGCACGGCATCGACGAACCCTGCTGCGGAGCCATCCAATCCGGGCGGTTCCGGGCCGTCGAGTTCGATGACGCAATTGTCGACGCGGAGGCCGGCGAGAGTCGCCAAAAGGTGTTCGACGAGAGTCACGGCCGATTCGCCACCGCCGAGGGTCGTTCGCCGTTGCGTGCTGCTCACCCACTCGGCCCGGGCCGGGATTACCGGGTAACCGGGGCGGTCGGAGCGCACGAAAACGACCCCGGTGTTCTCCGGGGCGGGGTGCAATTTCACTTGGACGGGCGCGCCCGTAATCAAGCCCGGGCCGGAGATTACGGCAGCGCGGCTGAGAGTCCGTTGGTGTCGGTAGCCGATTTTCAACATGTCGTCCGCCTTGTCACCGTACAGTACGATCGGCAATTCGTCGCCGGAAGGCCGCGGCCGATTGCCGCTGCCCTGACTCCATTCGTGGCCGCTGGAATTCCACCCCGGCCATTGTTATAGCAATCGACGGGGTAGATTTCCAGATTTACTCAGAACCCGCATTTTCCAACTTTACTTCGTGCCGCCAACCGGTGTGACCGGACTCGTCGTCGGCATCGGAAGCGGATCGGGGATTTTTCCGGGCGGGGCGAAGTTCGCGTTCAACACGCTCAGCAGTACATCGGTCACATCGGCCGATTTCGCCACAAAAAATGGGATCGCGGCCGGCGGACGCAGCTTCAGATCGACCATCAATGGCGATGCGGCTTCTTCGGGGGTCACGGCGTCGGGGTAGGCGAAGACAACGTCGTAGCCGTTGCTTTCGACCACGGCGGCGACGGCCCGCTGGATTTCCACGAAAAGACTTTTCAGGTGCCCGGCCGATTCTTCGTCCAAAGTCTTCCGGGCGATCCGTTCACGGTCTTCGAACAGACGCTGCTTATCGACCATCGCCCGCATTAGGCTCTCGCGCACAGCTTGTTGCGGTTCTTTTTCGGCCTTCTGTTGCAGTTCGACCATCTCGTTGCGAAGTTTCCCGAGTTCGCCGGCGGCGATGATCCGCTTGTTATTCATGGTGACGGCGTAGAACTGCCACTTCTTGAAGTCTTTCATCACTTTGGCCACGTTGAACACGGCCACGCGGGTCGGGTCGGTGCGGGCCGGCTTGGCCGCAGGTGCGCCGGGCGTCGGCACCGCCCCCGGCGTCTGCGCGTAGACTTGACCCGCGGTGTACAATCCGAGACCGAGCGCCACCAGCGCTCCCAACAGCAGCATCGTCCGCTTCATAAATACGCCCTCCTCTGGCGGTTCCGTGGCGGGCTGGGGTGTTCCATCCCCGCAGCCCACCACAATGGTCGAGACATCCTGTCGTCAGCAATCGCACTGAGGTGAGTCTTCTAGCCATCTCGCCCCGGCTCGTCAATCCGAAGGCAGCGTGGAGTGCGTCAACGGATTCTGGCGGTCCAAATGACCCGCTGACGGGTGCGAAGTCGTTGCCAAATTAGGAATACCGAGAATTCCGTTTCGCTTTCGGAGCTTTCGGAGCTTTCGGCGAGGGGGGTATGCAGAATGACTGAAAGCTGAAAGCTGAAAGCTTAATCGCGCCATTCCCGTGGGGATTCTCACCGGCGTCACGCAAAGCGTGACCTGCGAAAACGGATCGCCGACAACACTTCCCATGCGGAATCATCCGCACCAATCAAAATGACAATTTTTCCGATAC
>JBBRUN010000184.1:0-9466 GCA_038247765.1 Gemmatales bacterium
GAAGACATCCACACGTTGGACGGTATCTTCGTCGCCAAGTTGGTCCATCAGCGCATCACTCGCAACAACGTCAGCTACGGTGGCATGACCAGCGGTGTGACGATGACCAGCATCACCGACGGCACCAGCAATACCATCGCCATCGGCGAAGCCGAAGGGGACAGCACGACCGTCTCCGAATCCGGCACCATCCTCGAAAGCAACGCCTCCGGTTTCGGTCGGAAGGATCACTGGGCCATCGGCAGCGACGACGTCGATACGGGCAACCAAGGTGACATGTCGGAATTCTTGGGCAGCACCGGGGTGCCTCTGAACATGCTGAAGCCGCGCAACACGGACGGTTCTACTCAGTTCGGGCCGAACTTCGCCGCCTACGAACTGAGCTTCGGTAGCCGGCACACGCAAGGTGCGAACTTCCTCTTCGCTGACGGGTCGGTCAAGTTCATCCGCAGCAGCATCTCGGGCCCGACATTCAGCGCCCTCGGCACCCGCGCCGGCGGTGAAGTGATCAACAGCGACTTCTAAACGAAGTCCGCAGTTCCCAAGATTAGACGGGGTACGCGATGCGTACTCCGTCTTCGTTTACAGCATGTTGTAAGGGTCGACATCGACTTGGAATTCCACGCCGCTCGGCGCTTTGGTGACGGCTAGCACTTCTCGGAGGACGCTGTGCAGCACGCCGCTGGTCGCGCTCAACAATTGGAAATGGAACCGGTAGTAATCGTTCAATTTGAACACCGGGCACTCGGCCGGGCCGAGGATGCGCACGCTCAGTGGTTTCCCCGCTCCGCTGGCGCGGATGTTCGCCTGTTTGAAACTCCCCGCAAGTTGGTCGGAGAACTTCTCCGCGGCGTCTTGCTTCACGCTGCGGACGATCAGCCGCGCCATGCGCTGGTAGGGCGGGTAGGCGTGCTCGCGCCGGAAACCGAGTTCGAGCTTGGCGAAGGACGGGTAATCGTGCTTCGCGGCCAGCGCGATACACGGGTGCTCCGGCGTGTAAGTCTGAATCAGCACCCGCCCGCCTTTGTCGCCGCGCCCGGCCCGCCCGGCGACCTGCGCGAGCAGTTGAAACGTGCGTTCGGCGGCGCGGAAGTCCGGCAGGTGCAAGCCGGCGTCGGCGTTGACGACACCGACGAGCGTGACGTTCGGGAAGTCGAGCCCCTTCGCGATCATCTGCGTGCCGAGGAGGATGTGAACGCGGCCATCGCGGAAGCTGTCGAGCACGCGCTGGTGGCTGCCCGATTTCGTCATCGTGTCCGAGTCCATGCGTTGGATCACGCGATCCGGGAACAGCGATTCGAGCTCCGCGTGCAGTTTCTCGGTGCCGAGCCCTTGGTAGCGGATCGAGGCTTCCGAACAGGCCGGGCACTGGAGCATCGGCATCGCCTCGTAGCCGCAGTAGTGGCACACGAGCGCATTCTTCGCCCGGTGGAACGTCATCGAGAGGTCGCAGTGCGCGCACTGCGCGACGTGCCCGCAAGTGGTGCAATGGACGTGGGTGCTGAAGCCGCGGCGGTTCAGCAGCAGGATCACCTGTCCGCCTTGGTTCGTCGCGTCGCGGATGGCGAACTGCAGCGTCGGGCCGATGGCGAACATCTTCCCCGGCGTCTTCGGCTCGTGTCGCATATCGACGAGTTGCACCTTCGGCATCGCCCGCGATTCCACCCGCTTCGGCAGCGTCAGCAAGGTCGCTCCGCCGGTGTGGGCCGCATGCCAAGTTTCGAGGGCCGGCGTCGCCGTGCCCAAGACGATCGGCACGTTCGCCAGTTGCGCCCGCATCAGCGCTACGGCGCGGGCGTGGTAGCGCGGCGTCGAATCTTGTTTGAAGCTCGTCTCGTGCTCTTCGTCGATCACGATCAGCCCGAGTTTACGCGTGGGTGCGAAGACGGCGCTGCGGGCGCCGACGACGACTTGCACATCTCCGGACGCCACGTGCCGCCAATACGTGGCCCGTTCGCTGTCCGTCAGGTTGCTGTGTAGCACGGCGACCCGCCCGCACCGTCCGCGGAAGCGCTCGATGGTCTGCGGGGTCAGGCTGATCTCGGGGACGAGGACGATCGCTTCTCGGCCGCGCTTCACGACGTCTTCGATCGCCCGCAGGTAGATCTCGGTCTTGCCGCTGCCGGTGACGCCGTGCAACAGGAACGTGTGGTGGCCGCCGGTTTCGAGCGCCGTGCGGATCGGCTCCCAGACCCTGGCTTGATCGTCGTTCAACGTCGGCGTGCCGTGGGTGCGGGCGAATTCGGCTTCGCTCGGAACCGGGTCGAGAAAGGCGGCCGGGAGGCGTTCGACGCGCTCGTGGAATTTGCGGATCATCCCTTTGGTGACCAGCCCCGCAACGACCGCGACACCGACCCCGGCGGCTTTGGCGAGCTCGTTCTGTTCCAGAGGCTTCCCTTCAGATCGAAGGTAGTCGAGGACTTGTTTCTGCTTCCCGGTTACGCTCGGCAGAATCGCGGGTTGCTCGTTGCGCGGCAACATTTCCACGACCGTCGAGTTCCGCGTGCCGGCGCGGCCGCGCACTCCGGCGGGCACCACGGCATGCAGCACCTGCCCCCAACCGCAAAGGTAGTAGTCGGCCATCCAACGCGTGAGCTTCAACAGTTCTTCGTCGAGCAGTGCGACCTCGTCGAGGACTTTGCGGATCGGTTTCACGTCGCGGGTCGGTTGGACTTCGGTCACGCGGATGACGTAGCCGACGGCATAGCCTTCGCCGCGGCCGAACGAGCACTCGATACGTTTTCCGACGGCGATGCGATCGCGCAGTTCGTCCGGCACCGAATAGCTGTAAGCGGTGTCGAGGGGCCGGTCGAATACCACGTCCGCGAATAGGGGAGTGAGCATGTCAGTAGCTTATGGCACCGGCCCACCGAGGGGCGATGTCGGTTGGTGCGCAGTGCCGAAGTTGGGTGTAGAACTCGGTTTGTTGCAAGTTTGGCTTGGGGGTATGTCGGCGTGATTCCGCAAAGCGTGTCTTACACTCGTCTGGCAACGATTCTTGCCGGAGATGGCAGAGAGCAGTTTTGGTGGGTCTCGCTCTGAGTTACGTCGGTGCGCATCCGAGATTGGTCTGGCGTAACGCAGAGCGTGACCCACGAAAACCTCCATGAATGGTGGCTACACCCTGGAATGCGGAATGCTCCGCAGCCCCATCATTCAGCGGCGACCTTGCCAGCGGTTGGTCGGGCTGACGCCGGGTACGGAAGTCGGGCCTTCGGATGGGCCTTCGGTCGGCATCAGGCCGCCGGGGCCAAAGACCATGCTCCCCAACAGCGATTCGTCCATCGACAGGGGCGTTTCTTCGAGGCCGACATTCAGCCCGCGGCCGGTGGCCCAGCGGAAGACCTTCTGAGTGATCTCGGCCGATTGCTTGGTGCTCAGGACAACGCCGCTGCCGGGGACGCCGAGTTCCATCTGCAGGCGCGTCTGCAAAATGCGGGCGATGGCCATGGCGGTATCGCGGTTCGATTGCCGGCCGAGGCCGCGGAGCACATCGAGTGCGGAACTGTCGGTCGGGTCGGCCTTGAGCATGATGTCCGCGGCGAGCAAACGGATCGGGCCGAGTTGGTCCGCGTCGGTCATGCGGTCGAGCAAGTCTTCGGGGATCAAGCCGTGCTGGTGGAGGAGATGGGCGAGTTCGACGCGCAGGATCGGCGGCGTTTGCTCGTCCGTCAGTTGGCGACCGAGCTCGGCCGGGAGCCCGAGAGTGTCCTCGGATTGCAGTAATTTGTGGAAGTGATCGAGCAGGGTCCGCACGGCCCGTTCGGAGATCGGCCCCGGTTCGGTGGCCCAACCGGTGAGGTCGCACACGGCCACCGGTGTCAGGTTCCCGGCCGCGCCGGGCAAGCTGCCGTCGCTCAGGTACATCGGATCGGCGAGGTAGTCGCGGAAGACGGTCCGCACCGATGCCCAGCGGCGCTGGCCGCCCGTCAACAGCGATCCGCACGCGGCTCGGCGGACTTCTTTCGACGGATCCTTCAAAAACTCAGCGATGCCGGTCAACACGTCGATGTTGTCGGCGGTACCGAGGGCGAGCACGGCGAGGATTTTCACTTCGGGCACGGTCGTGGCGCGGGCCATTTTCAGCAGGGTGCCGGCTTCTTCCCAGCGCCAGTACGGCCGCCCTTGCAAGGCCGAAAGCCCGGCGAGTTGGACATCCGGCCGGCGATCGTCGAGCAGGATCAGCACGAGGCTCGGGTCGTCGCGGACGACGTCGCGCAGTTCCATCACTTGCGGAATCTTGGCGAATTCGGGCAGCGTGGCGGGCCAGCCGGCGCGGGTGAGCAAGCGATTCGTCAGCTTCCGAGCGCGGCGGCGCGGCTCGACGCCGGTGCGGGTGAGGTCGTGCAGGGCGAACAAGACGAGCGCGACGAAAATGAAGGTGCCCCGGGCGACGCGGATGTACGGATCCGCCGCGCCTTGGGTGGCGAACCAGATCCAGCCGAGGCCCAAAAGGTAGAGCAAGATGAGCGTGCCGCTGACCGGGGGCTTCCAGACCTCGCGGGTGCGCAGGAGCGCCGCGGCCGCGAGCAGTTCCGCGGTAGCCCCGGCCAACAACAGGGCGGATTCATAGCGTTCGGCGGCGACCCCGAGCAATACGGCGGGCAGCAGCAGCAGCCCGAGGCTCACCGCGTGGGCGAGGACGGGTCGGCGAACGGGCGACGGTGCGAACCAATCCATTCAGATGCCGGGGGCAGACGGTGACCGAGGGCGATTCTTGCGCAACCGTAGTTCACGCGCGGGCCAATAGCAAACGGGACTGTGGGCGAGTGTGAAATGCAACGACCGCAGCCGGGCGGCTGCGGTCGCGATTATCGTGTCCGCAGCTCGGTTAATTCGCCAGCCAGCCGGTGTAGAAGCTGAACACCGGGTTCGGCACCACGACCGGCTTCGGCGCGGTCAGTTTCAATTCGATTTCGATGCTCGGCTTGCAGCCAGTCGCCGGGCGAAGCGCATCGATGGCTTCGGCCAACCCGCGTTCACCCGATTTCACGATGCGGGCCGTGACGATCTGTTACGCCTCTTGCTCGACAATGCCGATGCCGGTTTTGCGGAACAAGCGACCGAGATACGGGATCGACGACACAGCCGGAACCCGCGTTTCGATCCGTTCTTCGATGGATTGCCCGCCGAGGTAGGTGATCGCGGAGTTCCCGCAGGGAAGCAGCACAGTCGAGTTATTTTTCACTTCGCTAATTGCAGACGCGGTCACGCCTTTCGGCCCAGATCCGATTGTCGATATCGGCCGGAGCCCCCGACGTCGCTAACGCGTCCGGCTCTGACAAGCCACCACAACGCGCAACGTGGATTGCCGGAGAATCAGCTCGTAGAAGCCCCAAGAATCGTTGTTACACCCGGAATGTGAGCGTGGCAACAATTCTTGGAGGTTTTCGCAGGAGACCGCCCGGCAGTCTCCCTTCAAACATTTTGGCGGCTCGTCAGAGCCGGACGCGTGAGCGACGTTTTGCGCTGCCGCCAGTTGCAATTGTTTTTCTCGGCCGAGCCTACGTCGCTAACGCGTCCGGCTCTGACGAGCCGCAACAATGCAGGACGTATTCGCCCGCCCTTTTCCGTTGCAATCCGACTCGCTTACAGATATTATCCTGCTCCCACCTGCAATTCGGTCGAGACTCTCCCATGCTCACGTTCCTTACGCCGTCTCGCCGGGAGTTCTTCCGCGTCGGCGGGTTGGCCCTCGGTGGCCTGAGCTTGCCGAACTTGTACACCCAAGCCGGATCGTCGCTCCCGGCGTCGAATGCGGGCAAGCCCGTCACCGATAAAGCCGTGATATTCTTGTTCCTCCACGGCGGGCCGAGCCAGATCGAAACCTTCGACCCGAAGATGGGCGCACCGGTCGAGAGCCGCAGCGCCACCGGCGAAGTGCAAACGTCGATCCCCGGTATCACCTTCGGCGGCACGTTCCCCAAACTCGCCAAGCGCGCCGACCAGTTCACCGTCGTGCGGTCGTTCGTCACCGGCGACGGTAACCACGACATCAAGCCGGTCGTCGGTAAAGACGGGCACCTCGCCAACCTCGGCAGCGCTTACTCCAGTGTCGCCGGCGGCAACCACCCCGGCACGGGGATGCCGACGAACGTCGCGCTCTTCCCGCAGTCGGTCGATCCGAAGGCGCAGCCGAAGCAGGCCGGCTTCGGGGACTTCCTCGCCACCGGGCCATTCGGTGCCAACCAAGCCCCGTTCGTCCCGGGCAGTGGCGGGACCTTCCAGAAGAACTTGTCGCTGACGCTACCGCAGGATCGCATCGGCGACCGGCGGTTGCTCTTGGCGGAGTTCGACAAGATGAAGCACACGATGGACGGCGAAGCCGGGGCCATCGACGGGATGCGCGAGAAGGCCTTTCGGTTGCTACTCGGCGGCGTCGGCGATGCTTTCGACTTGACGAAGGAAGACCCGAAGGTACTGGCCAACTACGACACCGAGCCGCTGGTGAAAGTCGAGAAGATCGACAAGAAATGGAACAACCACAAGTTCTACTCCGACAACACGCGAACCCTCGGCAAACTCCTTCTGCTCGCCCGGCGCTGCGTCGAACGCGGTGCCGGCTTCGTCACCGTCACGACGAATTTCGTCTGGGACATGCACGCCGACGTGAACAACGCGACCATGACCGAAGGGATGGGCTACATGGCCCCGTCGCTCGACCATGCGGTGAGCGCGTTCCTCGACGATTTGAAATCGCGCGGACTCGACGACAAAGTGCTGCTCGTCGTCTGCGGCGAGATGGGCCGGACGCCGAAGATCAACAAGAACGGCGGCCGCGATCACTGGGGTGAACTCGCCCCGCTGCTACTCGCGGGGGGCGGGCTGAACATGGGGCAGGTGATCGGTCAATCGAACCGCGACGGCGGCCGCCCGGCGACGGAACCGGTGCGGATCAAGAATCTGATTTCGACCGTGATGCACTCCCTGTTCGACGTCGGCAAACTCCGCGTGACCCGCGGCGTCTCGCGGGAGTTGCTGAGCATGACCGACGCCGACCCGATCCCAGGGTTACACAGGGGCTAGGTCATCCCGGCTGAATCGGTCTTCCATCCGAGAACTCACTCTGTCATCTTCTCCTCCGGTCGCAAGATCGCTGAATAGGTTCTCGTAACTTCGTCCTTACACACACCCAACGCAACCCCTTGCCGAGCCGACAGATCCCGCCGACCGAGCGCGGTCCAACCTTTCGCTGCTTTCGCTGCTTTCGCTGCTTTCGCTGCTTTCGCTGCTTTCGCTGCTTTCGGTGCTTTCGCTGCTTTCGCTGCTTTCGCTGCTTTCGCTGCTTTCAGTGGAGGGGGTAGCAGGATCGACCGAAACCTGAAAGCTAATAAATGCCTCCCCTGAGAACCGTCGAAAACCCGCCATCAGTTGGCCTCGCCGAAGGCGTTCGCTTTGCCGTAAGATATCCACATCACCACCGTGTACGGCATCCGAGGGTCGCATGGGCGAACGCTACATCTTCAACATCCGCAGCCTGACCAAGCACTACGGCAAGACCCAAGTGCTGAAGGAAGTGCACCTCTCGTTCTACCCCGGCGCCAAGATCGGCGTGCTCGGCAGCAACGGCTCGGGCAAATCGACCCTGCTGCGCATCATGGCGGGCGAAGACAAGGAATTCATGGGCGAAGCGTGGCCCGAAGCCGGCGCGAGCATCGGTTATGTGCCGCAGGAGCCGCATTTGGAACCGGGCACGACCGTGCTGGAAAATATCGAAGCCGCGGTCGCCCCGACTCGGGCGCTCACGACGCGCATGGACGAACTCGCCGAGAAAATGGCGACTTGCAGCGAAGATGAGTTCGAGAAGATCTCGAACGAGATGGCCCGCGTCCAAGACAAAATCGACGCGACCGACGCCTACAACCTCGACCGCCAACTCGAGCTGGCCATGGATTCGATGCGCCTGCCGCCACCGGATGCGCTGGTCGACCGCCTCAGCGGTGGCGAGAAGCGCCGGGTCTTCTTGTGCAAGACGCTGCTTCAAAACCACGACCTGCTGCTGCTCGACGAACCGACCAACCACTTGGATGCCGAGAGCGTGTATTGGCTGGAACGCCACTTGATGCAGTACAAAGGGGCCGTCGTCGCCGTGACGCACGACCGCTACTTCTTGGACAACGTCGCCCAGTACATTTTGGAACTCCACGCCGGGCGGGGGATTCCGTTCGTGGGGAATTACTCGTCGTGGATGGAGCAGAAAGTCCGCCGGATGAAGATGGAAGAAAAGCAAGAATCGGCCCGGCAGAAGCAACTGACCCGGGAAATCGAGTGGTCGAAGATGGCCCCGCGCGCCCGGATGGGCAAGAACAAAGCCCGCCTCGCGGGCATCGAAAAGCTGCAGAGCCAAGTGATGGACGAGCGGGACGATGAACTGCTGATTCAAATTCCCCCCGGTCCGATGCTGGGCGACCTCGTCATCCGGGCCGAAGGGGTCAAGAAGGCCTACGGCGACAACCTGCTGTTCGACAACCTAACCTTCGACTTGCCCAAAGGGGGCATCGTCGGCGTCATCGGGCCGAACGGGGCCGGGAAGACGACGCTCTTCCGCATGATCGTCGGCCAAGAGACGCCGGACGACGGCACGCTGACCGTCGGCAAATCGGTGAACTACGCTTACGTCGATCAGAGCCGGGAATCGCTGACGCCGACGAACACGATCTTCGAAGAGATCACCGGCGGCACCGACTACATCATGCTCGGGAACCAGCGCATCGCCAGCCGGGGGTATGTGGCCCGGTTCAATTTCAAGGGGCCGGACCAGCAGAAGATCGTCGGCAACTGCTCCGGCGGGGAGCGCAACCGCATCCACTTGGCGAAGCTGTTGCGCAGCGGCGGGAACTTGCTGCTGCTCGACGAACCGACCAACGACTTGGACGTGGACACGCTGCGGGCGCTGGAGGAAGCGCTCATCAACTTCGGCGGCTGCGCCGTGGTCATCAGCCACGACCGCTGGTTCTTGGATCGCATCGCGACGCACATCTTGGCCTTCGAAGGCGATGGCCAAACGACGTGGTGCGAAGGGAATTTCCAGGTCTACGAAGAGCAGCGCACCGCGCGATTGGGAGATGTGGCGAGCCGGCCGGCGAAGATGAAGTATCGGAAGCTGACGAACTAAGGTGGGGGGTGTGCGATGGACGAACCATGGATAACAACGAATCATTCACCCCGGCAAAGGACAATCGCCTCCTTCTGGGCGAATGCCTTGGCGTCGTCGGACCTCAACTTAACTTCCTCAGTTGCCGATCGGCCTAGGTTTACCCCGGAAGCGATTGAAGCTAGCTTGGCGGCAAAACCAAAATGGCTCACCTCGTCCACAGCGAAAGGGTTCCAGAAAGAAGAGTTTGAGTTCTTGTCGCCGGAGGAGCTAAAGAAATTGACGGACAGTGTCAACGGGGTTCGAGCTGTTGCATCTGAGATGCGACCAAATGAGCCCGCGACCGTCGAGCAGCGGGAACGTGCCCTTCCC
>JBBRUN010000185.1:0-9424 GCA_038247765.1 Gemmatales bacterium
CACTCACGGTAGCCCGCACGAGTACGACACACACGTTCCGCTGTTGATCTACGGCCCCGGTGTCGCGGGCGGTAAACGGGACGAAGCCGTGACCCAGTTGCACGCCGCGTCGATCGGGGCGTACTTCTTGGGGACGAAAACCCCGAAGGACGCACAGTACGAGGTGCCGAAGACGCTGCTGGCGAAGTGAACCGAACCGATTAATTCAGTTCGGCGACCGGCCCGTACCCCACGACCGTCAAGGCGTCGATGGGGTACTGTCCCAAATATTCGCGGATCGATTCCAAACTCACCGCATCGTAGCGGGCGAGTTCCACATCGGGGTCGGAGAACTCGGCGTTGTAGAGCCAAGACCCCGCCAGCGCCCGCATTCGCCCGGACGGCCGCTCGCTGTATCGCACCACACGCGACGCGATTTTATTCTTCGCTTGCGACAGTTCCCCCGCCGTGATGTTCTTCGACTGCACATCGGCCAACACAGCCCGCACGATCTCCAAATTCCTCTGGGCCGATTCGGGATCGCAACTGAAGCTGGTGCCGAGCAGCCCGCTCGCCTGGCTCGCATCGACCCCGCACGACGCCGATTCGACGTGGCCCGGATCGACCAACTCCCAGTGCAGTCGGCTCCCGGAATCGTCTCCGATGGCGATGGCGAGCGTCGAGGCCGAGTAGCGAAGCTTCGACTCCGCCGGAACGGAATTCCCCAAACACAAGACGTGCTCTTGGGCAGTCCCCTCCTTGGTCACCGCATGGACGGTGCCCGGGCCGATGTGGGGAATCAATCCCGTGCGAACGGCCGAACCCGTCGGCCACGCGGCCGTCGTCCGTTCGACCAGCGCGACGAATTCGACCCAATTGAATTGCCCCGCGATCGACACGAGGATGTTCGGGGTGACGTACCGCCGGCCGAAGTAATCGTGCATGGCGTCGCGCGACAGCGCGGTGACACTCGCATTCGTACCCAAGATCGAGTTGCCGAGGGTGTGGCCTCCGTAGTAGATGCGTTTGGCGTTATCCCACGCCATCGACCCCGGTTGGTCGTCGTACATTTTGATCTCTTCGAGGATGACGTTCTTCTCGGTATCGAAGTCCGCATCGCGCAGGCTCGGCCGCAGAATATCCGCGAGGATATCGACGGCGCTCGTCAGATACTCCGGCAGCACCGAGGCGTAATACGCCGTGATTTCCTCGCTGGTGTAGGCGTTGTAAGACGCGCCGATGCGGTCGAAGTCGCGGTTGACTTCGAGGGCGGTTCGCCGGGGAGTGCCCTTGAACATCATGTGTTCGAGAAAGTGCGAGACGCCCGACTCCGGTACGGTTTCATCCCGGCTGCCGGTCTTCACGTAGAAGCCGACCGAGACGGAGCGTGACGACGGGATCGTCTCGCCGATGAGCTGGAGTCCGTTGGGCAACAGTTGGGTATGGAATGGCATGGGCGTTCGGGTCGAGATTGAGGATGGAAGTACGCGGAGCCGGCGTAATCAAGCCGGTGTGACGAGCGGCGCGGGCCCGAGCGTAACGACGGTGAAACCCTTCGCGGGGAAGCGCTCGAGGTATCCGAGGATGCCCGCCGGGGTCAGGGCATCAATGGCGGCTTGGGTTTCGTCGATCCGCCGGACGCGCTTGAGGTAGAACCAATCGGTCGCCATGGAGCTGGCCCGCGACGAAGTCGATTCTTGCTGCATGATCAGGGAGGTTTTCAAACCGGCCCGCACGCGCTCGACTTCTTCGAGTTCGATGCCGTCCTTCAAACGCACCAGCTCGCCGATCATCACGTCGAGTGTTTGCTGGGCGCGGTCGGCCCCGGTGCCCGCATAACAGATGACCGCGGCGCGATCTTTCACCGTGTCGTAACTGGCGCTGACGGAATAGCAGAGGCCGCGCTTTTCGCGCACCTCGGTGAAGAGCCGGGCGCCCATTCCGCCGGAGAGGACGCTGATCGCCCCGCGGGCAGGGTAAAAATCGTCGGTGCCGAAGTTGGCGCTCGGGAACGCCAGTGCGATCTGCGTCTGTTGGGTTTCCTTCAAAATATGGTGCGATGTCGGCGTGTGAATTCCGGGTATGACGGGCGGCTCGGGGGTGCCGGCCCAGTCGCCGAAGGCTTCGCCGATCAGCGCTTTCAATTCGTCCCAATTGCAATTCCCGGCCACCGAGATGATCGAACCGTACGGGCGAAATCGCGCGGCGTAAAAGTCGCGTACGTCCTTCGGTACGATCGCTTCGATGCCCTCGGCCGTGCCGTACTGGTTGCGGTTGTACGGCGCCGGGTAGTAGCGGTTCTTGAGCTCGAGCAGGCAGATTTCGGATGGGGAATCTTCCAAGCCTTGGAGGTCTTGGAGCGACAATTCTTGGGCCGGCTCGAGTTCATCGTCCGGGAGCCAGGGCCGGCGGATGACATCGGCGTACAGCCCGAGGGCCGCGGGCAAATTGCGGGCCAGCGTGCCGGCCGAGAGCGTGACGTTGAATGCCCCGCACGATTCGCCGCGATCGACGCCGAGGTTGTCGAGCGCGAGCGAAAGGGCTTTGCTGTCGCGTTCGCCCGCGCCGCGCGTCAACAGCTCCGCCAATATGCCCGAAAGGCCGAGGCGGTCGGTGGGCTCGTAGGTGAACCCGGCAGGCGCCATGAAGTAGAAAGTGGCCGAGCGAACGTGATCCATGCGCTCGAAGAGTAGGGTCAACCCGTTGGGGAAAACGTGCTGATGGAGCTGTTGCGTCACGTAGGAATTCCGATCCGAGAACGGCGCGGGTGGTTATTGGGTGATTATAGCCCCGAAGGTAAGCCCGCAGCGGGGAGCGGACGATAAAAGACGCGAGTCCGCCGAAAACCGTACCGCAGATAGAGCTCGATGGCGGCGGCGTTGTCGGCCGTCACTTCGAGCGAGCAGCGCACGGCGCCGGCCCGCGCGAAGCCGCGCAGGGCCAGAATCAGGAGTGCCGCGCCGAGGCCGCGACCCCGTTGTTCGGGCACGATGCCCAAGTTTTGAATCGCTCCGCTCCGCCCTTCCAAGACGCCTTGGACAGTTCCGCAGTAGCCTTCCGGCCCGGCCATGAGCCACGTCGCGGCGGAGCAAAATCCGTCGCGGGCCCGAAGCGACGCCATCAATTCTCCGCAGCCGATTCGATCCCCCAAGTTGGGGAACAGTCGGCCATCGAGATCGCCCCGGAAACAATGGAACTTCACGTCGGCGTGGATTTGCAGCAAATGTTCTTGCCAAGGCGTCGGCCAATACCCGGCGGTCAACGGCAACGGCTCGGGCAGGCCCGCCAGCGGCCGCTCCATGCGATACCTTTTGAAGTGGCTCGGTGCCATCAGCGATACAGGACGATGTAAACGATTACGGCGAGAAGGCCCGCGCCGAAGCAGGCCCCGGCCCCACCGGCGAAGACCACCCAAAGCCAGAAGTGAGACGCCACGCGTGCCACCGGTTCGCCTGTCGGCACCGAGGATTTATCGTCCGGCAGGGCGAGTTCTTCCGTCGATGTTCCCTCGGCGACGTTGCTCCGGTGGGCCAGCCAGCGCGTCTCGACGGCCTTGGTAACCTCGGCTTCCCAAGCCGCGTCGAATTTGGCCCGCGTGGCGACGATCGGCGCCGGCTCCGTCCAACGCTCCAGTTCCGCCGCGACGACCAGACACGACGGCGGGCGATCCTCCGGCCGCTTGGCCATCATCCAATGTACCAACTTCGCAAGTCCGGGGGGAACAGCCGCGTTGAGTTCGACCAAAGGCGTCGGCGCCACGGCCCGGTGCTGTTGGATCTTTTCCTTCGCCGTGCCATACGGGAACGGCACGGTGCCGCACAAGGCGAAGTAGAGGCTGCAGCCGAGCGAGTAGATGTCCGTCTCGGCGCTGACGCTGACGGCGTCGGTGGCCTGCTCCGGCGGGAGAAAATCCATCGTGCCCATCGTGTAACCGCGGCCGCCGAGGATCGTCGGATCGGCGAGTGGCTTTTCCCCGCGCCGCACGGCGAACCCGAAATCGAGGAGCTTCGCCCGGCCGTTGTGCGTGACGATGATGTTCGACGGTTTCAAATCGCGGTGGATAAACCCGGCTTGGTGCGCCTGATGTAGACCCACGGCCAAGTCGGCGAATAACCGCGCCGCATCGGGCACGGAGAGCGGACCGGTCTCCAGCACGCGTTGTTTGGCTGTGAACCCGGCCACGTATTCGAGCGCCAGAAAGTGCACGCCGTCGGCCTCGCCGAAATCGAGGGCCCTCGTCAGAGCCGGGTGGACCGGCAGCTGCGCCCCGATTTCCATTTCCCTCAGAAAGCGGGCGAGCGTGCGCGGCTCGCTCTTGGCTCGCTTGGGTGCCAGCAATTTCAGCGCGACCAATGCCGGGTCCGAACCGCCGGTCGCCACGCCCGCGCGGCGGGCCAAATAGACGATGCCCATGCCCCCCCGGCCGATGGGGTACAACAGCGAGTACGGGCCGATGACAAGTCCTTGCCAGTGCCCGGCGAGCAACTTCGAAGTTTGGAACGGGCTGAGGTGCCCGTTCAATTGTAAATATTTGGTGAATTGTTCCGCGGTACCGCTTTCGCCGGGCGCGGCCATCGCATAGAATCGCATCAGCGAGTTTTGATCCATAATCCTGCTGCGGATCACGGTGTCCATGAAGGACTCGATGGGATCCATGCGGTGCATCGGGAGACCGGTGGGGAATGGAACGCGGCGGAGGCTATCTTACAGCCAGAAGCGTTCCGAACAGTTCACGGGGTAGGAGACCATGTCCAAACAGATGCACAAAGATTTGGATCGCTTGCTGCACGACGTTCTGCGGATGGCCGGGAACGTCGAAGAGGCGATCCAGAATGCGACACTCGCACTCGAGACCCGGAATTCGAAATTGGCCGAGGAAGTCCTCGATCGCGACGATGTCATCGACCGATTCGAGAACGAAGTCCAAGAAGAGTGTTTGAAAATCTTGGCGCTCCATCAACCCGTCGCGATCGATCTGAGGCGCATCGGCGCGCTCCTGCGCATCGCGACCGATCTCGAGCGCATGGGCGACCTCGCCGTCGGCTTGTCCGAAATCGCCGTCGAACTCGCCCGCCCACCCTTCCCGAAATTCCCGACCCGCTTGATGCCGATGTCGCTGCGCGCCATCGACATGGTGAAACGCTCGCTGAATGCCCTCGTGCATTCCGACGCCGCCGAAGCCCGTATCGTGGTTTTGATGGACGACGAAGTCGATGCCGACAACGACGCGATCATCGCGGAAATCATCGCCCGAATGAAAAGTTCGGCCGACGAGATCGACGCCGGCCTCGCGCTCCACACCGCCGTCCGTTACGTGGAGCGCATCGCCGACCACGCGACGAGTATCGCCGAAGAAGTGATTTACGTCGTCCAAGGCGAGATGGTCCGCCACCACCCGGAAGCATTTCAAGACGCGCCGGCGAGTTGATCCAAAACCGCCCGCGCTTCCCGGCAGTCGCGTTTGAAAGTCCCGTGCACTTGGTCGCACCTCGTACTTCGGACGATTTCCGCGACGTTGGCGGACGTGATCCCGGCACCGGGGAGGATTTCGATTCGCCCCGCCGCTCGCGTGGATAACTCGGAGATCGCTGCAATCCCATCGTGAGCCGCCGCGGCACAGCCGCTGGTGAGCAGCCGCGCGAATCCGAGTGCGATCAGCGATTCGATTTCTCCGGGCGAGCGCGGAATCGTGTCCCAAGCCCGATGGAATACGGCGGGGACCGAACCGCAGCATTCTTTCAATTTGGCGCACGCCCCCAAGTCAATCGCACCGTTCGATTGCAGCGCCCCGAAGACGAAGCCAATCGGTAGCAACGGGTGATAGGCTTCGATCCGCTCGATCATCCAAACCACTTCGCGCTCGGTGTACGCGAAGTCTCCGGCCCGCGGGCGAATCATCACGACGATGGGAATAGCGACGGCCGAACGCACCCGTTGCAGCAATTCGAGTGACGGACTCAGCCCGCCGAGATCGAGCTGCGAACAAAGCTCGAGTCGGTCGGCCCCGCAGTGGGCGGCAGCGATGGCATCTCCGAGCGAGTCCACCGCGACTTCCAAAAGCACACGCTTCACTTCGAGCCTTTGTTCATCGCGGCGGAAACTTTCTCGGCATCGCGGAAGACGCGCAGGACATTCCCGCCGAGAATCTTCAAGATGTCGTCCTTCGTGTAGCCGCGGTTCAGCAATTCTTGCGTGATGTACGGGTATGTGGAAACATCTTCGAGCTGTTTCGGCGTCCGACTGATGCCGTCGTAGTCCGACCCCAGACCGACGCAATCGATGCCGGCAAACTTCACGATGTGATCGATGTGATCGACCACGTCGTGCACCGTGCCGGCGGGGTAGTCATTGTCCTTCTGCCACGCCTTCATCGCCTCTTTGAATTGGGCCTCGTCGTCCGGATACTTCAATTTCAATTCGCGGCCGACGTCGAACATCTTCTGCATCGCCCGGGCGCCTTCGGGCACCACGAAGCCCGAGAAAAAATTGACCATGACGACGCCATTGTTCACCTTCACGAGTTTCAGCACATCGTCCGGCACGTTGCGCGGGTGATCGGCGATGGTTCGCGCCGAAGAGTGCGAGAAGATCACCGGGGCCTTGCTGACATTCAGCGAAGCTTTCATGGTCTCCGGTGAGACGTGCGACAAATCCACGAGCATCCCGAGCGAGTTCATCTCGAGCACGACTTCTTCGCCGAATTTCGTAAGGCCGTTGGCCTTGGGTTTGTCGGTTGCGCTGTCGGCCCAAGCCAAGGACTCCGAATGCGTCAGCGTCATGTAACGCACGCCGAGTTTGTAGAGCATCCGCAGGGTGCCGAGCGAGCCATCCATGCTGTGGCCCCCTTCGACGCCGATGAGCGAAGCGATCTTACCGGACTTGCGGATGCGCTCGATGTCGGCGACGGAGTACGCCATCTCCAAGTCTTTTGGATACTGCTTCACGAGGCGGTGGATCGTGTCGATTTGTTCCAACGTCGTCGTGACGGCCGCGCCCTTCTTGGCCGTATCGACGGGGACGTACGCGGACCAGAATTGGGCGCCGACTCCGCCTTTCTTCAACCGCGGCAAATCGGTGTGGAGCGTCGGTTGGTCGCGGGTGATGTCGAGGCTACGGAAGGTCTTGCCGTCTTGGGCTCGGAGTGCCCAAGGCAGGTCGTTGTGCCCGTCGAACACCGGCATCTCGGCGTGGATCTTCAGAGCTTCCTCGGTCAGCACGACCGCTTTGCGGGGTGATTTCTGCGGTTCGGCCGCGACGAGTGGTAATGAAAAGAGGAGGGTGGAAGCGAGAACAACAATCCGGGACATCGAATGGATCCTGAGTGTGGAATCGAATTAATCGACAGCGATCGAGTAAACGTCCGCGCCGCCATCTTCGTCGGAGACGAACGCAATCCGTTTGCCATCCGGCGACCACGTCGGCGACGAATCCTCGGCGTCCCGGTCGGTCAGATTCTTCAAACTCTTTCCGTCGGAGTTCATCAGCCAGATGTTTCCATTGCCGCTCTTCCGCGACACGAACGCGATGCGCTGGCCATCCGGCGACCAAACCGGCCACGCTTCGAGGTAGTCGCCGTCGGTCAGGCGCTTCACCTTCGATCCGTCGGCTTCCATGACGTGGACTTTTTGCGTCCCGTTGCGACCGCTAGTGAAAGCGATCCGTTTGCCGTCGGGGGACCAACTCGGGTGCAGATCCGACGCGATTTCGTTCGTCAGTCGTTTGATGTCTTTGCCTTCGGTAGTCGCGGTGTACAGATCCGGGTTGCCATCGCGCGTCGAGACCCACAGTATCCGCCGTTCGTCCGGTGACCAGCGCGGTGATTCTTCAAAGGCCTTGTGCGGGATGATCGTCTTGTCTTCGGTGCCGTCGGCGTGGCAACTGCGGATGCTCAGCTTCCCATCGGTTCCTTCGAGCTTGTCGTAGACGTAGATAATCCGCCCGCCGTCCTTCGACCAATGCCCGTCGAAATGCGGCTCCTTGTGGTCGGGCAGTAACCGCTTGAAGTCTTTCCCCTCGGCTGTCATCGTCCAAAGGGCCATTTTGCCTTGGTGAATGCGCGTGAACAGGAATCGTTTGCCGTCGGGCGACCAATGCAGGTGCTGCTTGAAGCTTCCGTCGGTGGTGAGGCGCTGGTTCAAAACAGCTCCTCGATGAGGCGACCGGCCGGGGTCAGGCCCATGCCGGTGATCTGTTCGCTCGTCAGCCCGATGGCGTGGTGCACGGTGGCGCACAAGTCGGCCGGTGTCAGCGGGGTGTCAGCGGGCTTCTCGGCGCGGGCGTCGCTGGTGCCGACGATCCGCCCGCCGGCGACGCCGCCCCCGGCGACGAGGGCCGAGTAGCATCCGGGGTGGTGCTCGCGCCCGGCTTTGTCATTGATCTTCGGCGTGCGGCCGAATTCGCCGACGGCGATGACGAGCGTCGTTTTCAGCAGTCCGCGTTCGTCGAGGTCGGCGAGGAACGCCGAGACGGTGCGGTCGAGCCAAGCGGCGTGGCGATCCTGCATGATCTGGAAGTTGCGGTAGTGGTGATCCCAGCCGCCGTCGCCGGAGTCTTCTTCCGCTTCGACGTGGTCGCTCCAATTCACTTGCACGAAGGGCACGCCGGTTTCGACCAGCCGACGTGCGAGCAAGCACGACTGTCCGAAGCGCGTCTTGCCGTAACTGCGGACGGTTTTCTCGTTCTCTTGGCTCAGGTCGAAGGCGACGCGCGAACTCGGTGACGTCAGCATCTCGAAGGCCCTTCGGCGGTGCTGGTCGAGGGACGCCGACTCCAACAATCTGTCCGATTTGTCGAACGCGGATTGTAGGGCGAGTCGGTCGGTCAGTCGCTCCGGCGTGATTTCCGTCGGCAGTTGCAGCGCGGGAACTTTGGTGCCGGTCGCCGGGTCGTACTCGAGTCGGAAGGGGTCGTAGGTCGCGCCGAGTTTGCCGCCGCCCTCGCCGATGATCGACTTCTTCCCTTGGTGCAGTTTGCCGCCGACGACGAGAAACGGCGGCAGTTTCGCCGGGTTGCCGGACTTCGCCATCGCTTTGGCGACGACCGCCCCCATGGCCGGTTGCGGCGTCCCCGGCAACGGCTTGCCATCCAAGCCGGTACCGCCGGCGGCGTTTCCCGTGAGGCCGATGGTCCCCGCGATGCCGTGGTCGTTCGATTGCGTGTGCAACGTTCGAAGCACGGCGAATTTGTCGTTCATGCCGGCGAGTTTGGGGAACAGTTCGCAGAACCGCACGCCCGCGACTTTGGTCGGGATCGTGCTGAACGGCCCGCGGAATTCGAGCGGGGCCTTCGGCTTCGGGTCGAAGGTGTCAAGCTGGCTCGGCCCGCCCCAAAGCCAGATGAGCACGACCGACTTGGCCGAGCCCGGCGTGCGGCCGCCCTCGGCTTGTAACGAGTTTGTCAGCGACAGACCCAACACGCTCGACGCGCCGACTTGCACGAAGGCGCG
>JBBRUN010000186.1:0-9413 GCA_038247765.1 Gemmatales bacterium
ATCGCTTGACATCCCAGCTCGATTCGACGAAGTCGACAGCGAGCCAATCGAGCAACTCCGGGTGGCTCGGCCGCTCGCCTTGTACGCCGAAGTCGTTACTCGTCTTGACGAGGCCGATACCGAAGAACTGTTGCCAGAGGCGGTTGACCGCCACGCGGGCCGTCAGCGGGTGCTCCTTTGAAACCAACCAATTCGCCAGCGCCAAGCGGTCGACTTTGTCCGCCTTCATCGGCGGCAGCACGGCGGGGACGAGCGGGCCGACCTTGGCGCCGGGCTTGTTGTAAAGCCCCTTCTCGTAGATGAAACTGTCGCGCGGCTTGGGCATATCCTCCATGACCATGACGCGCGGAATCTGCCGTTTCAAGCTTTCGCGGGCCTCGACCGCTTTGCCGAGTTCGGCGAGCTTGGCCGCGTACGGTTTGTCGGCGCCGAACTTCTTTTCGAGGGCGTCGATCTGCGCCTTGGTGCGATTGCCGGGGATCACCTTCAGCGCGTCCGCAATGTCCTTGGGTGGATCCTTCGGCTTCTCCAACTTCGCTTCCACTTCGGTCACGGCGGTCGCCAACCTTGCCGCGGCTTCCGTCGCTTTCGTCAGCGCCGCGGTCTGTTCCGCCGTCGGCCAACTCAACACCGGAGCCGTGAACGGATCGCCGCCGCCGCCGTTGACCGGGGTCTGATTGAAGAAGGCGAACAGGCCGTAATATTCCTTCTGCGCGATCGGGTCGAACTTGTGATCGTGGCAGCGGCAGCAGTTGAAGGTCAGCCCAAGCCACACCGTGGCGACGGTCTCGGCCATGTCCATGACGTAATCGACGCGGTTCTCATCGGCGATGCGGCCGCCTTCGCCGTTGATCGGATGATTGCGCAGGAACCCCGTGGCCAGCTTTTGCTCGGGTGTCGCCTTCGGCAGTAAATCCCCGGCGATCTGTTCGACGGTGAATCGGTCGTAGGGCATGTTGGTGTTGAAGGCGCGTACCGCCCAATCGCGCCACGGGTACATCGTGCGTTCGCCGTCGCCTTGGTAGCCATTGCTGTCGGCGTAGCGCGCCGCTTCGAGCCACTCCCAAACCATGCGCTCGCCGTACCGCGGCGACTTCAATAACCGATCCACGACCTTGGAATAGGCTTCGGGCGAAGTGTCCTTCAGAAACGCCTCGCGTTCCTCCGCCGTCGGCGGCAGACCCGTGAGGTCGAGCGTCACGCGGCGGAGCAGGGTTTCCTTCCCGGCTTCCGCTGATGGCTTCAACCCTTCTTTCTCCAACCGCGCCCGGATGAAGGCGTCGATGGAATCGAATCCGGCAGTCTTCTTGGGTGCGACGAACGCCCAGTGCGTTCCCCAATTGGCACCGGTGTCGATCCACGCCTTCAGCGTCGCCAGTTGCTTCGCCGAGATTTTCTTGTTGATGTGAGGCGGCGGCATCACCTCGTTTTCGTCCGCCGAGACGATGCGCTTGATCAGTTCCGATTCGGCGCTCTTCCCCGGCACAATCACCGGATCCTTCTTCCGCAGCGCGCCGTCTTGCGTGTCGAGTCGCAGGTCGGCCTTGCGCGCTTTGGCGTCCGGCCCGTGGCAGGCGTAGCAATTCTCCGAGAGGATCGGCTGCACCTCGCGGGCGAAATCGGGTTTGTCCGCGGCGTGGGCGATCGGCGCGAGGAGGAACAGCAGAAGCGACCACCGCATGGGGAGGAACCTCGACGCGAACTCGGGCGGGCGGTCCATTCTAGCATCTCCGTCGACGCGCGTGGTAGCTACGGGGCCTGCTGCGCCAGCAATTCCTCCGCGATCGCCAGCAGGCCGGCCCGTTCCTCATCGGTGTGATTTTGTAACTCGGACGTTAAGTAGTTCCGCACCGTTTCGGCGAAGGATTGGCTTCTCTCGGCGTCGGCCGGGGTCAACGTCTGCCCGAGCCGGCTTTGCTCTTTCCAATCGCGGGCGTACCAGCGCGGAAAGATCGCGGCGAGGCGCTTCAGCGTTTCTTCGAGGCTATCCGTCCCCGCCGTGTAGCGGACGTGCAGATTCACCAAGTGGGTCTCGGTTCCCGCCGATTCCTCTTCCAGCCGCGGCAGATCGACCGCCGGGTCGAGCACCGTCACTTCGTAGATCGGCGTGCTCGGCAGCGGGATGACGCGGATGTCGCCGACGCGGCCCTCCGCCCCGAGTTCGAAGACGCAGAGCGACTTACTGTCGGTCGCTTCGCCGAGGTCCATCTTCTCGATCGAACCGGAGTAGCGGATGTGCTCGTGCCCCAAGAATTGCGGCTTGTGGATGTGCCCGAGCGCGACGTAATCGAATTGCTCCGCGAAGGCTTGGCCGTTCACCACCACGTCTTCTTGCGGGGTGATGCGGAAGAGCGATTCGCCGACGACGGCCCCGAAAACGTTGGCGTGGGCCGCGAGCACACTCGGCACCCCGGTGCGGTACATCGGGTGCTGGCGCAAGTGTTGGATGGTCTCCTCGAAGGCCCGCACGAGCAGGCGATTCTTCTCGTCCGGGTCGGTGTACTTTTGCCCCTCCGCGCCGACGAGGTAGCGCGTCGGCGTCGGGTACGGCATGAGGACAAACTGCACTTCGAACTCGTCGCTCGGGTCGCGCATCCGCAGGAACGTCGGCTCGGCCGCGAGGTAGAGCCGGCCGGGCGGGACGAGTTCGCCGTTGCCGCCGATGCTCGGCGCGGCCAGCCCCATGGCGTGCCGGAGGGTTTGGCAGAAGTTCTCGTTGTCGTGGTTCCCCGTGAGCGTGAGGACGGTGCCGCCGCGGCCGAGGAACTCGGCGAAGACTTCGAGCCAATGGTGGATGGTCTCGCGCAGGGCATCGGCCCGGGCGAGTTCGCTGAAGAGATCCCCGGCGACGATCAGCACATCGATGGCTTCGGATTTGCAAATCGCGGCGACGCGCTCCACGGCCCGACGGAGGTCGTCGGTGCGGTCGATGCGGCCGAGCCGGTCGTTGAGGTGCCAATCGGCGGTGTGCAAGAGCTTCATGTCGGGTGGGATACTGGTTTCGGATCGAACGCTGAAATTCTTGAGGACCGTCTCACTTCTTTCCGCTCCACAAGACTTTCCCGGCGTTCGCGGTGCGGATGCTGTAGAGCACGCCGCCGCCCGTGATGTACAGCGTCCGCAGGTCGTCGCCGCCGAAGGCGCAGTTGGTCACTTCGTCCGTCGGCACGGCGAGGAAGGTCATCAGTTTCCCCTCCGGGTTGAATACGTAGATGCCGCCTTTGACGTTCGCGGCGGGTTCGGTCGGGGGGTTCGGTTTGTTCAAACCGCCCGCGACGTACAAGTTCCCTTTCTCATCTTGCTTCAAGCCGTCCGGGCCGCGGCCGGTGCCCCAGTCGTGCAGCAAGAGTTGGCTCTTCGGATTCACCTCACCGTCCTTCAACTCGAAGCGGAAGAGCTTGCGCGATCCGCCGAGATCGTTGTTGTTGTCGGCGACGTACAGGTACTTGTCGTCGCCGCTCACGAGGACGCCGTTGGCCCGTTCGACCTCGCGGCCCAACACGCGGATCACCTTGCCGTCGAGGTCGATGCGGTAGACCCCTTCGATGGGTTCGCCTTTGTCCGTCAGTTGTTCCATGCCATCGCGCGGGCCATAGCGTGGATCGCTGAAGAAAATCCGGCCCTTGGCATCGACCGTCACGTCGTTGGGTGTGTTGTATTTCTTGCCGCCGAAGGCGTCGGTCAGAACGGTGAGTTGCCCTGTGGCGTCGGTGCGCGTCATGCGGCGGCGCTCCGGTTCGCAGGCGATCAACCGGCCTTCGCGGTCGAAGAGCAGGCCGTTGGTGCCGGCGCCTTGGCGGAAGAGCACCGAGTCGCCGTCGCGCGTCAGGCGGTGGATGTTACCGTTGCCGCTGCTGAGGAGGCCGAGCTTCGCGTCCCAGGCCGGGCCTTCCCCGGCGACGCCTTTCTCGGCTTCGACTTTCAACTTGGCCTTCGGTTCGAAGATGCCCTGCGCGAAGGCGGGGGAGGCGAGCAGGAACGAAACGATCAGGGCGCGGAGCATGGCGAGACCTCGGGTGTCAGTTGTGGCGGAGGGCTTCGATCGGGTCGAGTTGGGCGGCGCGGCGGGCGGGGACGCTGCCCGAGATCAGCCCGACGAACATGGACACGGTGAAGGCGAGCACGGGGGACCAGAGGCGGATGATCGTGGGGACGCCGAAGACTTCGGAGAGCGCGTAGGCGACGCCGATGCCGACGCCGATGCCGATGATGCCGCCGAAGCCGGTGAGGACGAGCGTCTCGATGAGGAACTGCGCGGCGATGTCGCGCTGCTTGGCGCCGAGCGCCCGCCGGATGCCGATCTCGCGGGTGCGCTCCGTCACGGTGGCGAGCATGATGTTCATGATGCCGATGCCGCCGACGACGAGCGAAATCCCGGCGATGGCCCCGAGGATCAGCGTGAACATCCGCTGGGTCTGCTCGGCTTTCTCCAGCAATTCCAGCGGCACGATCACGACGACGTCTTTGTTCGGGTGGTATTTGTCGAGCACGGATTGAATCACGGCCGCGGTTCTCGGCACGTTCTTCACGTCGTCCACCGACACCGTGATCTGGCTGACTTCGATCCGCTCCAACGAGAACGAGCCCGACTTGATGCTGAGGATTTCGCGGCCGAAGCGGGCCCGGTCGGTGGCGAACGGAATGAACAGCACCTTGCTGTAGTCGGCGTTGGCGCCCGCGTCGCCGCCGGTGGCCAGCGACTTGTCTTCGGTGACGCCGATGACGGTGAAGGTCAGCAATTCGCCGAGGCCTTCGACGCTGACGGTCCGGCCGATGGGGTCGAGGGCCGGGAAGAGCGACTCCGCGGCGGAGGCGCTGATGACGCCGACGTTATCGACGCCGATGTTATCGACGGCGGAGATCGCCCGGCCGCGGAGGATCACGAGGTTGTTCTGCGTGAAGAAGTCCGGCATCACACCGACGAGTCGGGCGTCGAGCTTGCGATCTTGGTACCGGATGGTTTTGCGATAGTCGCGCATCGGCGTCGCGGCGGTGACCGTCGGGATGGTGCTGCGGATGCGCTCGAGGTCGGCGTAGGTCAGCCCGTACGACAGCAGGTCGGTCGCTTTGCTCTCGCTACCGGCGTCGCCGGGCTTCACGCTCCGCAGGAGGATCGTGTTGACGCCGAGATCTTCGAGCTGTTTGAGGGCTTGGTAGCGGGCCGCCTCGCCGACGGCGAGCATGATGATGACCGAGGCGACGCCGAGGATGATACCGAGCGCCGTCAAGCCCGAGCGCAGCCGGTGCGCCGCGAGGCTGCGCAGGCCGAGTTTCAGGGCGTGGCGGAGTCGGAGGGCGAACATCGCGACCGCCTCACTTCTTCGCCGCAGTGGCGGGCGTCTTCCCGGCAGTCGGGCCTGCGGCTTTGAGCTCGGCCGCGGCGCGGACGCGGGCGTCGAGTGCGGTCGCTTGGCCCGATTCCGCACCGCCGACGATCTGGATGTACTGGTCGTTGCTGTCGCCGACGGTCACCTCCCGGCGTTCGATCTTGCCCGAGTTCACGAGGTAGACCACCGAGTTCCCCTCGTACTCCGCGACGGCTTGCACGGGCACCGACAGCGCATCCGGAATGGTGTTGATCAGGATTTTCACCTCGGCCGACATCCCCGGTTTCAGCCCGGCGTCGCTGGGGAGATCGTCGATGGAGATTTCGGTTTCGTACTGCTTCACGCCGCCGCCGCGCCAGCCGTCAGTCTGTGGCAGCGTGCCGATCTTCATGACTTTGCCGTGGAGGATGCGGTTCGGCAGGGCTTCGATTTGCAGCGTGGCCGTCTGCCCGACGACGACTTTCTTGATCATCGACTCGTGGACTTTCATCTTCACGAGCATCTTCGTCAGATCGGGGAGCGTGAAAATCGGCTGGCGGAAAAAGATCTGCGCACCGGCGCGGATGCGGGCGCTCTCGTCCCATTGGCGGGCGCTGGCGTAAACGACCATCCCGGCCGTCGGGGCCTTCACGATGCAGCGGTCGATCTGCTTCTGCAATCGCTCCAGTTGTTTCTTTTCGATCTCCGCCGTCCGCACGCCCGACTTCAAATCGGCCTCGGCTTTCTTGATGGCGGTGTCTTGCGTGTCCTTGGTGCGGGCGAGTTCGAGCTTGGCCTCGTTCGCCTTCGACGCCAACTCGGTCTGGTCCTTCTTCTTGGTGAATTTCTCGAGGACGATGAGGTCGGCTTCGGCGCTCGTCACGGCGAAGCGCTTCTCTTGGACGGCGAGTTCCTTCGTGCGCACTTGGCTCAGCGGGGCGAAGCCTTTGGTCACGAGGCCGCGCGTGAATTCGAGATCGTCTTCGGTTTCGTTGAGGGTGCGCCGAGCCGATTCCAGCGTCCCTTTCATCTTGTCGCGGTCCCGCGTGTACTTGCCCTGCGGGTCGGAGAACGCTTCGAGTTCGATCTCGGCCAGTTCGAGCGCCAGCGCGGCCTTGGCGATTTCGCTCAGCGCTTTGTTCTTCGCCAGCGACACATCGCTGCGGCTCGAGTTCACCTTGCTCTCGGCCGCTTCCCACTTGATTTCTTGATCGTTGATCAACTTCATCAGCGCGTCGGTGTCGAGCTTGGCGACTTCGTCCCCGGCGTTCACCCGCGTCCCTTCGGGCAGGATCGAGACGATCTTGCCGCCGCCTTCGAGTTCGCAGGTCACTTGCAGCGAGTTCATACTTTCGAGTTCGCCGCGATCGGTGACGGTGACTTTGAGTTCGCCTTGCTGCACGTTCGCCGTGAGGGGCATTTTGCCGGTGGTGTCGGCGCCGATCCAACCGGGCACGAACCACCAGCCCGCCACGGCGATGGCCGCGATCGATACGAGCCAGATCGCCCGGCGCGGCCACGGGCTTTTCGCCTTGGCTCGCGCACTCGGCGCACGCAGGGTTTGCACGGCTAGCAGCGGGATCGGCATTTCCGCGACGGTATCAATTGCCGCCGGCGGGTCGGCTCGCCGGGCTTGCGGTAGAGTTGGGGCTGACATTGGTCGGGAACCCTCGTTCGTCGAGTTGCAGTACTTCCAAGTCTAGCAGAAGTCGGACGCGCTGTTGCTCGTAGCGGATGAAACTTCCGGAGAGTTGTTCGCGGGCCGTCAGGAGTTGTTCCAATGCGCGGAGCTTGCGGAGCGTGGCGTCGCCGGTGTTCGCTTGAGCCTGGTTCGGCGCCGTCAGCAGCAGTTGTTCGTTCTCGAGCTGCCGGGCGGCGGCGATGAGCGACTGCCGGGCGATTTCGAAGCTGAAGCGCTGGAGCTGCAAACTGCGGATATCGCTACGGATCTGCTGTTCGACGCGGTCGGAGAGTTCCATGTACGTCCGCCGCGCCCGCTGATACGCGATCAGGCTGTTGCGGTATTGGTTGCGCTCCGAAAGTCGGTTCAGCGGGCTGTCCAGTTGCAACCCGACGCTGAACCGGCTCAAATCTCTGGAAAAATCGAGGAGTGCGCTAGCATCGGGCTCCGTGACAAGGTTGACGCGGGCGATCAAATTGAGGTCGCCTCGCAGTTGGTTCGCCGCGATGGTCACCCGCCGCCACGAGTCGGTCACTTGCGCCAAGCTGTTCTGCAGATCGAGCCGGTTCGCCTTCGCCTCGGCCACGGCTTGGGCTTCGACCACATCGACATCCGGCAGGCGAATCAGGTAGATGCGCGACTGCGTCTGCACCGAAATCGCGGTGCCCATGATCCCTTCGAGCAGCGTCGAATTCCGCGTCAGCAAGCGCCAAGCGGCTTCGCGGTTCGTCTCGGCGACGGCGTCTTTCTGCGTTTTCACTTTCGCGTTCAACGCCGCCAGAGCCGCCCTTTGCAGGGAGAACTCGTCGGCTTGCAGCTTATACGAAGCGGCGGCGCGTTCGCGGCGTTCCACGTCGTCCGGGCCGGTTGGCGCTCGGTCGAGTTCGAGCTTCCACTTTTTCAAGTCGGCCTCGGCCGCATCGAGCATCGGGCTGACTTTCCCGGCCAGCGCGATGAGTTCGTCGTGATTTTTCTTGAGGGCCTCGACCGCCGGGGGCTTGCCGAGCTCGGCATTGCGCAGTTGGCCGAAGGCGAGGATTTCGTCGCGGACTTTTTCGAGTCCCGGGGACACGAGCACGAACTGCTGCAGGAACGTATCGTCGAGTTCGACCGGCAATCGCGGCGGCAGACCCATGCGCAGTTTGAAGGCATCGAGCGCCTCTTGCAGGGCCGTCTCGGCGGTGATGACCTGCTGCCGGGCCGCGAGCAAGCCTTGGAAGATCGCATCGACTTCCACGGCGCTCTTTTTGTTCCCCTTCAATAATTCTTGGCCCAACTGGTAGTTTTCCTCTTGGCTCTTCAAGTTGGCTTGGGCGTTGCGGACGCTCTGTTGAAGCAACAAGAGGCTGAGGTACCCGCCGGAATCGACGGCCGTGGAAACCCAGAATTGCTTGCGGAAACGGGCGAAGTCGCGCACCGCGTACAGCGTGTCGCGCTCGGCTTGCGTCAAGCCTTCGAGGCGGACTTTCCGGCCGAAGTTCCTCAGCAGCGGCTGCGTGAGTGCCGCCGCGAAGTTGCCCGCGACGGTGCCGCCGCCGGCGCCGGAGAATTCCATCACGAAGTTGTTGGCGAAATCGACCATCACTTGGCCGCCGGCCGCGAGATTCCGCGTGAACCCGCGGTTGTTGTTCGTGTCGAAGGTGTTTGTGACGCCCGGTGGCCCCGCGAAACCGAGCTTCGTAAAGGTGGTGCCGGAGCGGCCGAACCAGCGCGAATCGAACTCGAAGCGGTTCAGCGTCAGCGCGAGCGCCGTGAGGTACACGGTTTCGACACTCGTCTGATACTCCCGGCTGTTGTCGAGCGCGATACTCACGGCCCGATCTTGCGTCAACTTCAAGGTGCCGTCCGGTTCCAGACCGAGGGATTGCTCCCAGCCCACCGGCTCGACGCTATCGACGGTGCCGTCTTGGGTCCAGCGCCGCGACCCGCGGAAGCGGTACGGGTGCTGCATGAACAGAGCCGCGGCCGCATCGTCCGGCGGCTTCGGCGGTCGATCCGGGTTGTACGGGTCCGACAAACGCGATTCGGCCACCGGAGTAACGTCGATCCGCCCGATGGCGTTGGCCGGTTCGACGACGTGCTCCGCGACGATCGGGTACGTTTCGCGATCCGCCGACTGGCGGTAGTGCGAACGCGAACACGACGCCAAGAACAACGTCCCCACAAAAAGCCATCGGCTTCGCAAGAAACTCTCCGCCGGCGAGGAACGATTCGGTGTGGTGCAGCGATAGCCGGAAGCGACTCGGGGAGCAAGATGGAAGCGAAACTAATAGCTTTCGGAGCTTTCGCTGCTTTCGGAGCTTTCGCTGCTTTCGCTGGTTTCGCTGCTTTCGCTGGTTTCGCTGCTTTCGCTGCTTTCGCTGGTTTCGCTGCTTTCGCTGGTTTCGCTGCTTTCGCTGCTTTCGCTGGTTTCGCTGCTTTCGCTG
>JBBRUN010000187.1:0-9401 GCA_038247765.1 Gemmatales bacterium
GAGCACGCCCGTCGGGGCGTTTTCCAAGCGCAGTAGAATCGCGTCTTCGCTGATCTCTTCATCGCTGTCTGTCGGGCTTTTCGGCGCCGCTTCCGCGAGGCCCGGCAGTCGGTGCCGGGAATCGGCCTTGGCTTGCTTCAGCGCTTTGTCGAAGGCCTGGGCCAATTCGCGGGCCGATTGGTAGCGGTCGTCCGGATCTTTGCTCAAGGCCTTGCGGATCACGGCTTCCACGTACGCGGGAATCCAACCGTCTAACCCGAGCTGTTTGAACGTAGGCGGCTCCTCGGTCGCGTGCGCCAAGAGCACGTCCATGCTCGACGTGCCCAAGAACGGCACCCGCCCGCTGAGGAGTTCGAAGGCCATGATGCCGACGCTGTAGAGGTCGCCGCGGTGGTCGAGCACTTCGCCCCGGATCTGCTCCGGGCAAATGTACGCCGGGGTGCCCACGGCGAATTCGACGGTGGTGTCGGTGACCTTGCGCGACGACACGTCTTCGAAGGTTTTGGCGAGGCCGAAGTCCATCACCTTGATGCGCTCTTTCGGCGTGTCCGGGTCGATGACCATCAGGTTCGCCGGCTTCAAATCGCGGTGGATGATCCCCTCGTCGTGCGCGGCCTGCAAGACCTCGCAGAGTTGGCCAATGATCCGCCCGACGCGGGGGGCAGTCATCTTCTTGGCTTTTTCGAGCAAGGTCTCGAGGTTGCCACCCTTCACGTATTCCATGACGATGCACGGCCCGGCCGGGTCGTTCAGCGACGCGTCGTAGAGCGTGACGGCGTACGGATGGTGGAACCGGGCCATCAGCAGGGTTTCGCGTTCGAAGCGCTTGCGGAATTGGCCGTCGGCGGCGATGTGGTCGTGCATGACCTTCACGACGACTTGCCGGCCGAGGTCGGTTTGGCGGGCCAAATAGACCCGGCCCATGCCGCCTTCTCCGATCTGCCGCTGGACTTCGTATCGCCCGAGGAAGGTTCGCCCGATCATCTCGCCCGTCCGGAAGGAATGAACCCAGCCGAATCCGCCGTACGGGAGCCTAGTGCGCTTTTCGGGTCGCGGCGCGACGGAAAAAAGACCGTGGCGGTTATGCCCCCCGCAGTTCCGTCGAACTGATGTCGAGTCGAAAATCCACTTCCGACAAGACTTCGAAGAGATCGCCGGCGTCGGGCCAAGTGCGGAACAAGCCCGCAGCATCGATGCGACCGCCGACGACGAACCGGCAGCCCCGTCCGCGGATCGTTTGCAGACTCGCATCGCGGGCCGCTTCGCCGGCGTAATATTTTGCGTCCAGTAGCCGAATGGCCGTGTCGAACCCGACCACGAACAGTGCGCCGGGGAAGATCGCCGACTTCTCCTCGAAGATCGCAGCCCGCGTCACCCAGATCGGCGCATAACCGCGGAACTGCGCGGCCCGTGCCGCCACGATGTCGTCGGGCAATTCCGGTTTATCGACGTTTGTCCGACTCAGCTCGAAGTGGATCGCGCGGCCGTATTTCTGCTCGACCGCCGCGGCCAAGGTGCGGTGCCCCTCGTGGAGCGGGTTGAACGAACCGGGCAAGATTGCCAACGGCTCCGGCAGAACCGCATTCGACATCGAGCCATCCGGCAGATGCAATCGTACTTCGCGCATGGCCTGTGGTGTATGCCGGGGGCTTCCGTAAAACAACGGTTGCGAATGACGCTCCATCACGGGTGACGCGTGCGGATTTTGTTCCTCGGAGACATCGTCGGGGCCCCCGGCGTCGCCGCCGTCAAGAAATTGCTGCCCGGGATCCGCACGGCTGAACGGCTCGATCTCGTCGTCGCCAACGCGGAGAACGCCACCAACGGCTCGGGCCTCAGCCCCAAGGATTACCGGCACCTCCGCGCCGGCGGGATCGACGCCATCACCCTCGGCGACCACATCTACAAGAAACAGGAAATCGCCGAGGTCATGGCGAGCCCGCGCGAACCGATCTGCAAACCGGCGAATTTTCCTGCGGACGCGCCGGGGCGGGATCGCATCCACCTGACTGTCAACGGCCTGTCAGTCGTGGTGATCTCGCTGCTGGGTCGGACCTTCATGCGGCCGGTCGATTGCCCGTTCGCCGCCGTGGATCGGGTGTTGAAATCGTTGCCCGACGGGCCGAGAATCGTGCTCGTCGATATCCACGCCGAGGCGACGGCGGACAAATACCTGATGGCCCACCATCTGAAGGGCCGGGTCACTGCGGTCCTCGGCACGCACACGCACGTACCGACGGCGGACGAGCAAATTCTCGATGGCACCGCCTTCCAGTGCGACGTGGGCATGTGCGGGCCGTACGACAGTATCTTGGGCCGGCGCATCGACCGCGTGCTCAGTACGGCGATCAGCTTCGTTCCGAGCAGTTTCGACGTGGCAACGGGGGATGTGCGCTTGTCCGGGGCGATCGTCGATGCGGACGCGATGGGTCTTGCGATGGGAATCCGGCGGGTGCAGTGGCGGGATGATGTAACCCTCTGAACGGGAGCAGCCGATGGAATCGGTCTATTTGATAACGACGTTCATCAGTTATTTGGTCGCCCGTCCAAGTCGCGATCAAGTCGTGATCGATGAAGCCTCCGCGAGCAATGCAACCGAAATCGGAAAAAGACTCTCGGTCATCGCGGGCCTCTCTACGCTCGAAGTTTCAACCGACGTCGAATCCTTGACACAAGCCATCATGTCCGGCGGCATACTCCCACCGCATGCCATTCGCGATGCGGCTCACGTCGCAGTCGCGACCGTCCACAGGATTGACTATCTGTTGACGCGGAATTGCGAGCACTTGGCAAACGCCCAGATCTCGCGAAGAATAGCGATAGTGTGCCGGCAGCGGGGGCACCGGATGCCGGTCATCTGTACGCCCGAAGAACTCATGGGAGCGTAGCGCCATGCGGGAAGACACAATCGTCGCGGAAGTCCATCGGACGCGTGAAGAACTTGCGGCCGCATTCGACTACGACGTGAAAGCGATCTTCGTGGACTTGCGACCGCGGCAAACTGAGCTCGGCGATCGACTCGTCCATCAGCGGCGGCTTACTGAACCGGACAATCCGAGCAATCCGGTTGCGAAAACACCATGACCCACTTCCCCGTCGACCTCGGCCCGCGCAGCTACCCCATCCGTATCGGCTCGGGGATTGTCTCATCCATCGGCGCATTCGCGCGCGAAGTGGCGACGAAGTCCGAGTTCGCGATGATCGTCACCGATGAAAACGTCGATCCGCATGCCGAGGCGCTGGCGACCTCGCTGAAGTCCTCCGGGTTCCGCACTTCGACGGTGATCCTGCAACCGGGCGAGGAAACGAAATCGTTGACGTGGACCAACGAACTGTACGACGAACTCGCGGAACAGAACGCCGACCGTCGGACGCTCATCGTCGCCCTCGGCGGTGGGGTCATCGGCGATCTCGCCGGGTTCGCCGCGGCGACTTACAACCGCGGTTTACCGTTGTTCATGGTGCCGACGACGCTACTTTCGATGGTCGATTCCAGCGTCGGCGGCAAGGTCGGCATCAACCACGAGCGCGGCAAGAACCTCATCGGCGCCTTCCACCAACCGACTGGCGTCGCCATCGACCTCGACTATTTGAAGACGCTACCGGATCGCGAATTCCGCAGCGGCTTGGCCGAAGTGGTGAAGTACGGCGTGATCCTCGATGCCGAGTTTTTCGAATACTTGGAACGCTCGACCGCTGCGGTCCTAGCCCGCGATCCGGAAGCATTGGAAACGATCGTGGCGCGGTCGTGCGCGATCAAGGCCCGAGTGGTGGAGCAAGACGAGCGCGAAGAAACCGGGATGCGGGCCAAGTTGAACTACGGCCACACCTTCGCCCACGCCTTCGAGATCGTCGCGGGTTACGGGGCGTGGCTGCACGGCGAAGCCGTGTCGGCGGGGATGGTGTGCGCCGGGCAACTGGCCCGGAATCTGGGCCGCGTCGATGCGGAATTTTGCGCCCGGCAGATCGAACTGCTCGTGGCCTTCGGCCTGCCAGTCCACCCCTTGGCAGAATGGGACGCCGGAGTAATGATCGACGCCATGCGGCGCGATAAGAAGTCGCTCGCCGGCCGGTTGCGATTCGTCCTGCCGTCGAAAATGGGGCACGTCGATTTGGTCGAGGGCGTCGATGAAGCCGCCGTGCGCCGGGTGCTCAGCCCGCCGGTTTCTTTTTGATCGGCGGGGGCGGCGGGAACTTCGCTTGCAATCGTTTGTAGCCGGGGCCCAGCAAGATCGGGCCGAGGTCCGGGTCGCGGTAGGCCATCGCGGCCAGCCAGGCTTTCTCGGTCATTGCTTCCAGCAAGTAGACCTCCGCTTCTTCCGAACTATTCCCACCGGCGAGTGCGAGCGCGTGCAGTACCGGCGGATCTTCTTCCTCTTTCTTGAGGTACTCCAAGGCCGCGTCGGGGTTCTTGGCCTTCACCCAACTGCGGATCAGCCGCTCCCGGGCCGTATACCGATACGCGGAGTAAACATTCGCTTCGGGTGCTTCTTGGGTCAGGTACGACAGCATTTCCTCGGCACAGCGGGCGTACGACTTTTGAATCCAAAAGTGTTCGCCGTGCCAGTAGTGGCGGTCGAGGAAAGCGGGTTCGCGTTTCTCGCGGGTCGCGATCAGCTTGCCGAGTTCCACCGAATTTCCGCAGCGGATGCACTCGTGGCCCAAGTCGGACAATGCGGTGTCGTCAGCGAAGCGCTCGTACGCCGCGGCGGTTTGGCCCAAATGCAGTTTCGCCATCAGCCATTCGCGGCGGGCCGGTTCGTAGCCGCTGTTGAAATCTTTCAGATGGTCCCCGCTCGGTTTTACACGCTCGAGGAACGCCGCGGCGCTCATCTCGGCCGCAGCGCGTTCGCCGTCGCGGTTCTGTTGCTTCGCTTTGTACAGCGACAGCCAGTTGTCATCGGGGTGGGCTTTGCCGTGCTCGGCGACCAACTTCTTATACTTCGCCAGGATCGCGGGCCGCAATTCTTCGGTGTCTTCCGGGAATTCGTCATCGAAGTCGTCACCGGAGAGTCGGTAGTCCCACGACTCCATCGCTTTGCGGAACGCCTCTGGGCGGTCCGCCATCGGCACCGCTTCGTAGGCTTCGGCCGCGCGACTCTTTTGCGAACTCGATTCGAGAAAATCAGTGAGTAATGCGGCTCGCGGCTCGCCCTTCAAGTGCGCGATGGAGTCGCCGAACGCTTTCGTGGATTCGGCGAACTCGCCGCGCATCAGCAGGGCCCGGACGAGGTGGCGCGTGGCCGAGTGATCTTCGGGGAAGCGTTTGCGGTGCGCCCGGCTGAGCGATTCGAGCGACGTCCAATCGCCGAACCAACTTTGCGACTCGGCGAGGCGGTGGAACAATCCCCGGAAATATTTCAGCTCGGCCAAGAGCCGGATGAACTCCGGCTTCTCGTCGTCTGGGGTCAGTTTCAACAGTCCTTCGATCGCAGTGATTTGGTACGGATCGAGCGCCCGTGCTTGCTCGAATAACCGGCGCGCTTCGTCCTTCTGTTCCAAGCCGGCCCGTGCGAAGCCGGTCCAAGCGAGGGCGTCGGCGTCCGGCCCCGTGCGCGCTTGGTACTGTTGGGCCAGGTCGGCGATTTCGTCGTAGTTGGATTGCTTGGCCAGCGCTTCCATCTGGAGCATGAGCGCCGACAAATGGCCGGGTCTGTCCGCCAGTAAATCATCGAGCCGATCGACGGCTTGCGCATGGACGTTGTAAAAGAGTATGTCGAAGCGCGCTTCGGCGAGTTCGTAGATCCCGCGCCCCCACCGGGGATTTTGAGCGCGGGCGGCGCGATCGAGGTGCTTCCGAGCGTCCTCGTATTTGCGCTCGTCCATCGCTCGGTGCGCTTCGGGCAAGGCCCGCAGATTTAGCAGCAGCCGGTCGAGCCCGCCGATGTTGGAATAAGAAACTAGCCCGAGCGCGATCGTGCCGTCCGAATCGAGCCCGGTGGCGAGGTCGGTCCAGCGCGTGATGGCGTACGATCGGTTGAGCGGTGAATACGACAGTGCCCATAGTATTTTGACCCGCGAGCCGTCGGGTTTCGCGAACGACGTGATCGCTTCGAACGAGTCCGGAGCGAGCCGGTTGACGCGATGCACGACCAGTTCGTCCCAGTTCCAAGTGCGCCACGTCGTCCGCGCGACTTTCAGTTCGTGGGTTAGCGCCTTCGCTTCCAAGTCATTCGGACCGGGCGGCCCGTCAGAAGGCGCATAAACCAAGCCGGGCGGTGCGGTGCGGCGGGCGCGTGCCAGCACGGCTTCGGTGTCGATCCACGGTTCGGGTGCGGAGTCCTTCAGCTTCAGTGCCCGGCCGAACGATGTTAAGAAGTTACGGACATCGCGCGAAGTCGCGAAATCGGCCGGGTTCGAATCGACGGGAAGCCCGCCTGCCCCGCCCGGCCCGAATTGGTTGTAATTGGTTCGGCCCGGGTCATAAGGCGTCCAAGCCTTGCGCGGGTTCTCGCTGTTGTACATCGACACGCCGACGCCGGCCCCGACGAGGCTGAGCGACATCGACGCGATCAGTAAGAAGCCGACGATTCGCCAGGCCGAGCGCTTCGGTTTCATCGGCGCACCTTGTAGAAGATCTTCGAGATGACCCCTTCGGCCGCGAAGGCGAGCAGCACCAGCGCGAGGAGGATCGGGAACAGCGGAATCGGTTGATCGAACTTCGTTGTCACGATGTCGCGGAGCTTCAATTCTTTGTCGTTGGCGATGATCGCATTCGGCCCGAAGAGCGCCTCGATGCTCGCCTCGGGGACTTTCTCGAGGTTGCTTTCGTCTTTGGCCACGGCGAGGCCGATGCGCTGTTCGTACGGGTTGCCCTTGGCCTTCAGCCGGAATTCCCCGGCATTCAGGCTCAGCGGCGGGCCGATTTTGAATTGCCCCCCGCGCAGTTGCACCGCCGTCGGCGCGGTGGGTTTCTCGCCTTCCTTCGACGGTTCGCCTTCCTTCGGGTTCGCTTCGTTCCCCGAGACACCCGGCCCGGAGAACTGCCACTGAACCGGTTTGCCGTCGAGTTGCGTCGGCACCTTCAGCAGCACGTCCGGCCCGGTCGGCAAGTTGAACTCGGCATCGTCCGGGCTGCCGACGAGGTAGCGGATGAGCAGGTTCGGGAACACCGTAGCCCACGACGAGTTCGTTGTCTTCCAGTAGTCGTTCCACGTTTGCGTTTGATCGGCGTCGTCCTGCGGATCGATGCGGGTGCTCAGCAGCAGCACCTTGCCCTGCCCGATGCTGCCTTCGACGATGGCGGGCAGCCGCTTGGCTTTGTCCTCTTCGCCGTCGTCGTAATAAACGACGACTTGAGCATCGGGTTTCAATTCTTTCAATTCCCAATGGCGCCAAGCGCGGCGCGGATTGCGGACGACATCGACGTTGCCGCGCTTCTTCCAATCGATGAACGGTTCCATCAGCTTGTGTTTGATGTCGTCGTCACCGTCGATTTTCCAGGTGAGACCGTACGGGTATTTCGGGTCGTCGGGGGCCCAGAAGCGGATGCTGTCGAGCTTCGCGGGCATCAGCTCGAAGTTGCCGTAGCCGGCATTCGATACGCCCGGTGCGATGAGCAACTTCCCCCCGGCTTCGACATAAGTCTTCAAGGCCGCCTGCAATTTCAGCGGCTCGGCAACATTCAGCAGCACGATCGCCTCGTAGCTACCGAAGTCGTTGGCCTCGTCCGGTGTCGCCACGGTGCAGTCGAACTCTTGGCGCTTAGTGTGGGCGAGCTTCCAAAACGCCGCATCGACCGGTTCGTCGCTGATCGTCAGAATCTTTCGCTTCTCGGCGACGGCGAACGTGAAGCTGCGCTCGTTGTCGAAGGCGAGGTTGTCGTCCCGCAATTTGAAGACGACCGTGTGATAGCCCGGCGCCAAGCCGGTGAACGTGAAGGCCACGCCCTGCGGAGAACCCACCGCGAGGGCGAGTTCCTTGGTTTCGGCCTTGGCGCCGTCGTCGAGGATCGCTTCCAACTTCGCGCTCGGCACATCGGCCCCGTCGGCGCGGACGGTCACGGTCAACACCGCCGGGGCCGAGCCGGAGAGCAATTGCGGTTTCATGGCCACGTTGAGGATCGCCACGTTCGTGGGCTTGTCGACGCCGACATCGACGAACAAGTGCGCAACCTTCGCCGAGTTCGGCGGCGTCGCGGCATCGCGGAGTTTCGCCAAGCTCTCGGTGCGGGCGGGGTCCCAACTCGCGGTCGTGCGGTCGCCGAACACGACGACGATCCTCGGTAGCGGCTCGGTGTTGTCGGTGTCTTTGTCGGCATCCTTCAACGCGTCGTAGGCACTGGCCAACGCGTCGGTAATCGGCGGGGCGAAACCGGTCGGCGCGGGGACGGCGTCGATCTTCTTGTGGGCATCGGGGACGTTGTCGGCGTAGGTCGCGATCGGCTCGTTCGGGTCGAGGATCGCCACGCGCGAACCGGCGGGGAGGTCGTCGAGAAATTCGTGGGCGCGCCGCTTGGCTTCGTCGAACCGGCTGACGCCCTGCACCTTGTAGCCCATGCTCGGGCTGGTGTCGATGATGAGCACCGCCGCGACCGACTGCTCGCCGAGACCGGCGAAGAACGAACCGCCGCCGAGGAGGGTGAACTCGCCGATGAGCGGAGCTCTATACTTCTCGCCGATTTTCGGCTGGAACAGCGCGAGGGCGAAGAGCAGGATCAACAGAATCCGCAGCGAGAGGAGCAGGAAGTGGCGCAGCCGCATCTTGCGCTGGTTGGTCTTTTGCTTCTGCATCAAGAAGCGCAACGCCGGGAAGACGAGCTTCTTGGGCTGCTGCTTCATGATGAGGTGCAGCAGCACCGGCAGCCCGGCCATCGCGATCCCGGCAATCAATATCGCATGCATACCGATCATTGTACGGGAGGGACAAGATGAAGGCGCGATTCTGTTTGGCGAAGCGGGAACCGGTTATGCTGTGCAGCAAATCCGGTCGGGCCGTTGGGGGATGAACCGAGGCGTCGCTTTTGCTCGACCATTCGCCCGGCGAGGGTCGATCCCACGCACCTTTGGGAGCGGAAAAGGGGACGCGGGAAACTGACCCACTGGAACCGAAATCCACCCGGTAGTCGCCAACGATTTTTAATACCGGCAAGAAGCCGGGCCAATCCATCGAGTTAAGCGAGAACACCGACACCCTCGCGTTAACTCGTTTCCAAATGCTTAACTCGAGGCCAGTCGTTTAACAGACTAGGCCCGGCAAGGACTTGTGTCGACGACGTCGGTTTAACAGACTTGTACCTACTTCTTCGCATCGGGCTTGGGCGCCGGCTTGATCGCCTTCATCGCTTTTAAGGCGTCCACGCAGTCGCTGACCTCGCGGAAGGCGTCCTCCCGATTGTTCTTGAGCTTGGATTTCAACTTGTAGGCTGTGGCGGCGGGTTTGTCGCCGAACTCGATCCAGTA
>JBBRUN010000188.1:0-9399 GCA_038247765.1 Gemmatales bacterium
CATCCGCTGCCCGAATTGCCCCAAGGGACTCGCCGATCCGTGGCGGTTTGCGGAGGTCGATCTCTATTGCCCTCTCTGCGGCACCCAGACGATAGAACTCCGCCTCAACAAAGGCGCGGTCCGGAGAGAGTCGGAAAGGCCGGAAACGTGGGCGTATTGGGATCCGGGGGCGAGCCATATCGAGATCGCCTTGGAGGTCGAAGCATCACAGGGTAATGCGAAGCGAACGGCACCGAAAACGATCCCTTTCGGAGATTACATCGAATGGGATCGCGCCGCGGGTACGCTCCGGGAGCCGGACGGCCGCATCATCCCGCTTGCTGTGCAATGGAACGAGGCGCTCGCCCGAATCGCATTGGTGCCCGGGAAGCCCTTGGTGGGAATTCGCTTCCCCGCTGAAGGCCTGTCAGGCGAATTACTTTTGCCCGGGATACTACCCGAAAAGTACAGTTTGCGTCTCTGGCCGAGACCGCCCGCCCCCCTCCGGATCGAACCGGCCTCCGACAGCGAACTCCCGGAGCTGACGGCCTATCTCGATCAGCCGACGCGCGAGGCTTTCATCGTTCTGCGCCTAGCAGCGGCTTCTATACCCGTTGCGGTCGATGACATCGTACTGCAACCTGACACGCGAGATGCCATCCGGGAGAATTGCAAACAGATTTTCGCGTCGAGCGATCAGCCCGATCAAAAGCCGACGCTGCGGCCGGTACTTCGCCCTGGCGACCCCGTTTCATTCAAATTCACGCTGAAGGAGTGCACCGGGACTTTGGATCGGGTACCTTTCGATCTTTTGTTCCGACTGCGCGGCTTCTCCGAACCCGTGCCCTATTACGCCAAGCTTTCGCTCCGCACGAAGCCTACGATCATCGTGAATGCCGGTGCGAATGCCCGCGAAGATATGACAGTGAATCTCGGAGGCCGTCCCATCGTCTTCGACCTTTATCTGACGGAGACATCTACAGGTGACTCCGCGAGGGCCCGACCCGAGGAAATGGTGCGAATCGATCCACCCGAGCATGGCCAATGGCTCCAGCCGATGCAACGCCTTCCCGAAGCGCTCTCCGATGATCCCAATCGGCCGACCCGATTGCGGATGAAAATCGATACCCTCCGCACCTCCCGGGCGTCTGGTGAGTTAGCCGATCGAAGCCACGATGTGACCGTGGTGATCCGCGACCGGGGCGGATTCGACTTGGCCCGGCAACAACTGCGCGTTCGTTTCGTGCGCATGCCGCAGATGAGCGGCGTGCTCGCCCTCGATTGGGGCACGACGAACAATTGCACCGCGATCGGCGAAGTCGGTTCGGTTCGCTCTTTGGCGCTCGATCCGAATCGGGCCGAAGAATTCGAGCGATTCTCTTCCGCGCTCTTCGTGAAATCGGTCGAGTCCGAACTCGTCCCCGAATTGGCCGTCGGCACCGAAGCGCACGAATTGATCCCCGTGAGCCCCAATCCCGAATGCGTGTTGCGGGGGCTGAAGCGGCTCTTCCTGACCGGCCATCCGGTTCGCCTGCGCGATCCGGAAGGGCGGCAACGCGACTATCCGGTGGAAGTCGTCGCGGCGGAGTATCTCCGCCGCATGATCGATGCCCTCGAACAATTACTCGATCGGGAAATCGGTTACTTTGGGCTGACTTATCCGACCAAATGGCCAGCGGCGGTGCGGGATCGTTTGGAGGCTACACTAGAAATCGTCCGCTCGGCCGTGGCCGACCATCGCCCCGATCGCCGGATCGACGTATTGCCTCCCCGTCTCGACGAGGCTACGGCGGTCGCCTTCAGTGCCCTTCGCAAACTCTGGACCGTCGAACCGGATACCCTGGGATGGATCGACCTCACAAAGGGGGCCGTTGTCGTCGCTTACGATTTCGGCGGGGGCACCGTCGATACGGTCGTCCTCGAGGTCGCCCTCACCGCGGACGAGGAATTGCAGACCCGGCTGATCGGCGTCGGCGGCCGGCCCGATTTCGGCGGCGACGACATCACCCGCGGAATCGTCCGCTTACTCAGCGACCGAATCGCGAAGTACCTCAAATCGCAAGTCTCGACCCACGAGTTCCGAATTCTCTTCTCCGCGGAATCGGATCGGGATAACTTACCGCTGGCTTGGAACAACGCCGCGCGGCAGAATGCCGAGCGGCTCTGGTCGTTCGCGGAGACGATCAAGCGCGACTTGTGCCAGACGGATCGCGAATTCCAGGTTCACCCCGTGATCGCAGCCTTCGGGGAACAGGGGCTCAACAATCTCTCGGCGTTTCCGAATTCTTTGGCCGAGAAGCTGGTTTCACTGGGCATTCTCCTGCAAGAAGTGGGCGAGGTCGCGGTCGATTTGCGAACGGACTTGTTGAAGATCTTGCAGTTCGAGCTGCTAGACCTTTACGAGGTAGCCCTCGACGCAGTCTCGGGGGTGAGCATCCGGGATCGCTTGGTGGAATCGTTCGAGCAACTCCGGGCGCAATTGGCGGATGCCCCGGATACCTGCCCCCGGATCGTCGTGTTGGCGGGCGGGGGTTGCCGACTGCCATTGATCCAAGAACTCGCCCGCTCCATGCTATTGCGCGGGGAAACCGACATCCTCGATTTCCAAGAGGGCTTCGCTAAGCAGCGTGTCGCACACGGCAAAGCTTGGGAGTTGACATTCGGTTACACGGGCGATGATGGCGTGTTGAAGTACACTCCTCCCGGCGATGTGAGCCACCGCGCGCTGACGTTCATTCGCCAGACGGTCCGCGGCGAAAAGGTGGAACAGGTCGTGCCGACGGGATCGACTCTGCACGCCTCCGAGAAATGGTACCCTGCGCAAGTGCCGTTGAACCCGCGCCGCGACACGCCCTTGATCCTTTGGGTGCGGGAATGGATCGAAGGCAAATGGCAAGCCGTTAAAGTCGGCGAGTTCAGCCGGGATCCGGGTGTTCCTCAGGCGGGGGAAAAGCTCCTCGCCGAGCCTTGGCCCCGCGACGTTTCCGGTACGGTGGCTGCCGGAATCAGCCTCTGTTCGGACGGGGGCGAACAGCGGATCCGCTTGCGGCTCCAGCGTCCAGGTAGTGCCGATTGGATCGGGCCCTATCCGCTGATCGCCGCAGGGAGTTGGGGCCATGCAGCGCGGATTTTGCAGGGATTTTCAAACGATTGACGCTACCATCGGAGGGTTTGCCATGTCCGAAATTCAGGCGAAAATCTTGGCGGAGATCCAAGACGAGTTCCGTTTAATCCGCGATGAACTCCGTGCAAACGATGAACTTCTTGATCGTTTGCTGGCGGCAAATCGCAATCGGATCGAACGGGTCGCCAAACTGGATGGACTCATGCTGGCGCTCGCTGCATTCGGACATCCTGCGGAGCCGGAGGCAGTCGTTGATTTGTCAAACGCTACACCGGCGCCGGATTCAGCGACGTTCGAGCAAGCGACGGGTCCTGAGACGATACAGACCGAACTACCTGTGAAACTCTCGCAAGAGGAGAGGCAGAAGGAAATGCTCAAGCTGCATCCGCGCTTGGAACAACAACTTGTTCTTGCAAAGGAGGCTCTAACGCTTGCTGACACAATCCGTGCAAATGGAGGATCGCATGCCGTCAGATTAGAAGAGACTTCTAAACGTCTTCATATTTGCGCAGATCAAGCATATAAGAAATTGATAAGCCTATCAGATCCAGCAGCAGTATTTCGTACGTGCGGCAACGATTCCATCAACGTCTTGAATAATCTCATTCAAGGGATTATGCAGGGCCGTGGGGAACTCATGCACGCTACTTCGCTCGTTTCTGACACCGCCATCTCCGACTTGAAGCCCTTTCTACGACGACTTTGGTGTCAAATACAAGAGTGTACTCCGGGACTCTACGAGGAGTTCCATTTGGATCGCGATAAAAGTCCTGAGCATCAAAAACCAAGTGGCCTTCCAGAAACAATGAATCCGATACAGAAGTTTTATCGTATCTTCGCCCGGAAGAAGGATGCTACTGTTATTAATGATGTTATCGAGACCGTAGTTCCTGGGTATTTCGAAATCAAGACGAACGGACAGAAAGCACTTGTAAGTCCTGCATGGGTCGTCATCAGCAATGGTTGAGTTCCCGGCCTTCCCGCGATTTTCGAGGTCCATAATGATTTCCCTCTCGCGTCTCGCGATCGCCGGCTGTGCGATTCTCGCTTCTGTCACGTCCCTTCTGGCCGCGCCCGCCAAGCGTGCGGAAGCCCCGCTCGATTTGATCGTCGTGGTCGATGTGTCCCTCAGCATGTCGAAGAATTACAACACGTTGACCAAAGACAAAGACGGCAAGATCACGTGGAGCGCGACCGATCCCGAGGGGATCCGCTGGGACGGAATTCAATTCCTCATCGACACCGCCAACGATGAAGATCGCATTGCGCTCGTGATCTTCCGAACCGACGCGGCCTTGGTAACCGCGGGTCTCCCGAATCAGAAGAACGGCTACGTGATGATGAAGGATGGGCGCAAGGCGCTCAAGGAAGTCGTCCGTCGGCTCCAAGAGCATGAACTTTCCCTGGAGAAGACCGCCGAATTGCAGTTGGCCCCCACTATGGAGCAAAGCCGAGCCGAGGAGGATGCTCCCTTGCTCTTGACCAAGCCAAAAGAGAATCGGCTGGAAGACTTCTTGCCCGTGCCCGCGGCAACGGGCGAAACGCGCTGGGCCTATTTGGGATCGGGCACTTCGAACGTATTGACCCTCCGGGCACTGGCAGAATGGGAATTGTTGGCCAAAATCGCGGAACGACCCCAATACGTGCTTCTGTTCACGGATGGCGAAGATGCGTGTTACTACCAGAATTTCAACATGCGCACGCCGGGGGCGACGAACCCGCTGTGGAAAGGTGACAAGCCGTTCCGCCTCATCGACAAATCGAACGAGTCGAAGATCATCCAATGGGGGGGGGCAGCTCTCGAATCGATGATCCCTCCAGATTTTCTCAAGCTGTCTCCGGCGGATCGAAAAAACTTCGACGAATCGAAATACAAGGCTCTGCGTGAGAAGGATGTCCTGTCGAGGATCCAACGGAACGAACCGATTATCGACATCACCCTGGCCGCACTTCGGAAGGCAAATGTGAATGTCTTCACCTTCGGCCTTGGGCCGGACGTGGAAAAAACGATGCTCGAGAGGATCGTGTCGGGGGCCCGGCCCACTTCGGGAGTAAAAGACTTTCGGGGTGCGACTTTCTTCGCCAAAGACAACCTCAAGTTGTTCGAACAGCTACAGCACGTGGGCTGGGAACTCCGCGAGCGCTGGAAGGTCACCGGTGTACCCTCGCGCACATCGAAGACCGAGGCCGGATTCAACACGCCCTCGCTGGACGTTTGCCAGAGTCTCGGAGCGCTTACCTATTCCAAATTGCCGAATCAGGCCCAAGCGCAAGCGCCTTTGAAATCGCTGTTGCGTCCCGGTGATCCCCCGATCACAGCGCGGACTTACTCCTCTCGTTCGCACGATTATCTGCAAGTGCTTCCCCAAGCCGGTACGGGGCCGCGCGAAATCTCCGTGGAGCACCCCGAAGGGCGGGAAGCAATTTGCGAGTTCGGCCTGCGTCCCATCACACCCTCCGTCGAATTGGCTCAACCCGATCCAACCGTCGGCTACACGCTTTTGGACGCCATTCCCGTGAGGGTCGATTTTGAAGACATCGAGACCGCCAAACTCGAACCCGCGATGTTCCGTGTGACGGCATGGATCTTCCGCAACGGCCCGGATGGCACTCCTCAAGCGACTTACGAATTGGCACTCGAAACTAGAATGCATGCCCCCGGTTCCCCGAAATGGAGCTTCGAGAAAAAATGGCACGTCGCCCGGGCGGCGTTCGAGAGCAACATCCTCGCCGCCGCCATGTGCGGTGAATGGAATCTCGATGTCGAGATTGAGACCGTGTGCACCGACGAGAAGTTCCCCGATCACCCGCTCGGAAAAGCCAAGCGCAAGTTGCTCCGCCGCCAATTCCGAATCGACGGATATCCCAAGCTCAAACTCCCCGAACTCTCCACGATCCGCACGGACGGCCCCGTGCCGGGCCGGGGGAAAATCGTATTGTCTCTCGATACCAAATTTGCCGCGGACGAGTTGATCCTCCCCGATGGCGAGCGCGTTCGTACGGAGACCAGCTGGCTCGATTCGAGCATGAAATACCCCGATTTTTCAGCGGCCAACTTTAAGGGTATCGGGGGTGTGGCCACCGCAGAATTGAGCGTCGATTTGACGAAACTGGACTGGAGCACGGTGGCGAAGAGCGGTCGCCGTGCCGCGGTGAAGACCAAGTCGAACGTCCCAGACAGCCTGTCAAAAGAGGCCAAAGCGCAGTCGGCCGAATTCGGGATCGACCTCCGCAAAGGGGAATACGAACTCCAAATGAGCAGCGAGAAACTCGCGTTCGACTTGTCGAACACGAGTGCGAAAGATCCCAAAGGCCGTTCATCGAAAGACGAAGTGCGGCCGAGTTTGAAAACCGATCTCTTCGACCGGGCACAGATCCGACTCGTCGTTCCGCCCGATGGGTTGATTCCGTTTCGTCGCCTCGGGGCTCCCGAGGCGGAGGCTCCGCTGAAATTGCTTTGCGCATCCAATGAACCGACCGCGTTCGGAGCCGCCCGGCTCGGGAACACCCAACCGGAAGTTCCACTCGCCCTGACTTTGAGGCCGTTGGATGATAAACCCATTGCTCCTGGCCGATACGAGGCGAATGTCGCTGTCCGGTCCACGGCAGATTCCTCGTCGTCGATATCCTCGAAGTCGCTGAAATTGACTGTTTCGGTCGATCAACTCAACGTCGCGTTCGTCGGCTACCGCAAAGATCGACTCGAGAGTGCCGCTCTCGCTGGTACAAAAGTCGAATGGCCGATCAAACTCGAAATGGCCCTCGTGGCTGAAGGAACCCAAACCCTCTCGGTTCGAGCTCGACCCAAGCAAAATCCGATGGATCCCAATGTCGCTCTGCCCGCTGTCACGCTGGTCGGCATTCGCGAGCCGGCGTGGCAAGCAGTGCTCGGAAGCGTGTTCGGCTTATCTCCAGAGATGGAGTATCGGCTGAAACTGGCGATTCCGGAAAGCGCGGACAACGGCGACTACCAGTTCGAACTCGATTTTCAGCTCGAGGCGATCTCCGGCCCTGGCAAGACGAAGACGTTCTCGGCGAACGCCTCAGTTTCAATGCAAGTGCAACGCTACGGCTTGAGCGTGAGCCCGGTCACACCGGACGGCGCACTGGTTCCGGATCGAATCCGCTTCGAGATTACCCCTGGGGATACACAGGCGAAAGAGCAAAAAATACGCTTGGCCAAAACAGTTCCAGGCACGATGCGCTGGTCGGCGTCGGTCGTAGCATCACCCGGAACTCCCGCGTTGAAAACGGGTGAGAAACCCTGGTTCGATGGGCTCGAACTCTTGGCGAGCGACGCTGGGAATCCGAACGTCTTACACAGACCGAGCGATCCCATCGGGACGAAAAGGGCCACGACTCCTCTTGGGATCAAGCAGCCGGAGCAAGAACTTCGCCTGAAACTCTCCTCCCCGCCGCTGGCACCGGGTCGCTACACCGCGGTCATTCGATTCATCCCGCGACTTGAGGGCGCCGATGCGACCGCACTCGACGCCGTCCTGCCGGACGGCGCGGCCATCGAATTACCCGTCGAACTGATCGTCGCCGGAGTTGTGCCGGCACTATCGGTCGATGCCGATGGCAAGCAACTCCGTGCGGAAATCCGGGGCGTCAAAGCCGACATCGGCGAATGGGAAATTCGTTCGGACGATCACCCGGGTTGGATCGGAGCCCTCGCACTCTCCAAGTCGCCCCGCGACGAGACCACCTCGATCGCGACGGGCACCCTCCCGGTACCCCTGTCGCGCGGCGGGCCGAATCGATTCAAACTCATCGCAGTGGGGCAACCGACCACAGTCCCTCCGGCCGCTGAAGTCATCGTGCCGGCACGTGTCACACTCCACCGGCAATCGGAGCTTCCCCCGGCACCGGGTGATGCGAACAACCCCGCGCCCTTGCGACTGCTGTTCGCGAGCGGCGATACGGTGATAGTCCGCGTTCGGCTCGCGACGGGTGCCGCGGCTCCTCCGGCGTTGATCTTGCGCCGCCGGGATGATCCGAATGCTTCGTTTCCGCCGATCCCCCTCAGCGACGACGGCAAGAACGGCGACGCTCAAGCTGGCGATGGGGAATACGCCGGCCAGTTCACGTTTCCAACGGACACCAGGGCTGCTTATGGGGAATACACGGTCAGCCTCGACCCAACCGCAAAACTTCCCTACGGCGTCGAGCCGGCGAAATGCCTATTGGGAGTTGCTCGGGCGGCCGAGCAGCGCAGCGATACGCTGGAACATTCTAAGGGTCTCTTCGAGATCATCTACGGGCCAGCGCAGGTCGTTGCTCCGGAACTGGTGCGCTTGAAAATCCAAGGGCTCTCGAACGCTGGCTACCGCCTCCGAGTAAAATACCTCGTTGCGGGTAGCGATGCGGACAAGGATGGCTTTTTGGCCCGTAAGCAAGTTCCGACATCTGACGTGTTCGATCCGCGCATCCACTTGGCGGTCAAAACTCTTGGACCGTCCGGCGAAGCGGGCGAACTCCCCAAAGAAGCGTGGATTCCCTTCGGTCTCGAGGTCGATTTGACACCCGAAGCGCAGAAGGCGATCGAGGAAGGTTTGTCCCATCCCTCGATCGAACAGAAGTCCGGCGTGATGCTGGTCATCACCGTGACCGGCACCGATTCGGAAGGCCGTATTATCGAATGGGAAGATGAGATTCCCTACCAAGTGAAGCCGAAGAATTTCTATTTCCGCACGGGGCTCGTCTGGCTTATCGCCGGGGTGATTGCAATGCCCTTAGGTGTGTTTGGCATCTTTCGCTGGAGACGTTGGAAGGACAAAGGGAAGGTGGTCGTCGCACAAAGTGCCGGGGCCGGGAACGACATACTCACGGAGAAGCAGCATCGTCCCCCGCAGCAGCCGGGGCAGGAATCGCGAGAGAAAGTGACGCCTCCGCCGGCGAAGCCCAACCGACCCCAAAAAGATGATCTGTTTTGAGTGCACATTCCAAGCCCGGCGCCCTTCTCGACTGGCACCAGACCCGGCGCAGGCAAGTCGTGCCGGCGGTCACGGTCTTCGTAGGACCGGATTCACTCGGACTGAGGGAATGGTGTTCGTGGTATTCAACGGAGAAGCGGCCGATCATCGCAACGACAAGTATTGAGACGGTAGGTATTGGACTTCCCCACGAAAAACGGGCGCGCAGTTAAGGATGTTCGGAACATTCGAACTTCGCCGGGTCGACGTACCCCAGCGCTGAGAAGCTATCCGAGAAGGCCTTATCCTATGAATCCTTGTATTTGAACGGCGGGTGAGTCGGATTCGGGGCCATGCGGTTGAGGAGCAATTGGATCGCCC
>JBBRUN010000189.1:0-9390 GCA_038247765.1 Gemmatales bacterium
CCTTAGCGAAGACATACCTCCCACTCGCGAACATTCTTCTTGACAGCGATGCACTGCGGGTTCGCGCGCTAGTGGGCTCCATCTTGGACAGCGACAGGCTCGCCGGGAAACAAGTGGTGGCCTCAGCTTTGGGAAATGGTCTGCCAACCACGGAGATTGATTTGCAGACAAAGATCGAAGAGTCCCGACTCTATCAACTGTTTGAATGTCTTAACCCAAAGGTGCCGGAAGATACCATGACAACGGATCCACCGTGGATAGAGGATTTCAAACAGCTCAGACAGACAATTGAAAAGAGGGGTCCCGAAGTCGCAAACTTTGTGCCTCCCGACCCTCACGGGGGTTCCCCATCATGAGCGGGCACATAGAGCACTGGGATCGCCGATACCGGGTGCGGCACCCGGCGGCCAGCGGCCGTCTCGACGCATTGGCCGGGGCGGTGCTCGCCGCCTATGGCGAAGCCGTTGGCGACGCGTTGGCCGACCCCGACGAAGTCGTGCTGGTGCGCGGGCTGGATGTCCGCCTCGTCCTCACACCGGCCTACGATTCGGACGCCGAGTTGGCCCGGGCTTGGGGACGGGCCATGGCGACCGGGGTCCTGCGCGCCCTCGCGGACAAGGAATCTCCGGACGTCGCCCGCTTCGCCGATCCCGCCGACCACGCGGCCTCGTTCCTGATTGCAGCCGTCGAAGGGCGGGGCACCGATCACTGGTCGTTCGAGCGCTTCGCTCCCGCGCGACGGACCACGGTCAGCGATACGGTCGCCTCGGTACTGCTCGCCGATCCGGACTCGATCCCGGCCGTCCTGCGCCGTCTCCATCGATCGGGCTCGCTGCCGCGCGTCGTCGCGGTGCTGGGGCCACTCGCCGGGCGCATCTGGCGGGAGGCGGTCGCGGGAGGCACCGAACTTCCCGACGCGGATCGGCCGCTCTTCGCGGCGGCTCTCGCGTTCGTCGAACGCCTCGGTTCGCGGCAATACTCGGCCGCGGCAGCCGCCGCGGGCTTCGCGGAGTTCGCCACCGGGCCACACCCCGCCACGGATTGGCGGGATCGCACGCATTTGGCCGAAGCGGTCGCCGTGGCCGCGCGTTTCCTCATCGCCCGCGATCCGATCTCACCGCCGCCCACCCCGTCGGCCGTTGGCACCGCCGCCGACGCACTCGACTGGTTGGATGTGGACTGGCTGGCGCGTCGCACTGCAGCGATCTTCGAGACCCCGGTCGCGGCGGCGTGCGCGAGCATCACCCGGCCCCCGCTTTCGGGTCGGCGGGGCGAATGGATCGAGGCGTTGAGGAGACTCATTCCGCGCATCGCGGACAGATTCGATAGGGGCGATCTGAAATCGCCCTCGAATCTACTGCAGGCGTTCGCGGCCCTGACGGCCGAACGCCCCGAGTGGGCCGACGATCCCACTGTACCCGGTTTCATCGAAGTTTTTTTCGCCGCGGCCGAGGAGAGTATTCGGTCGCGGCCGAGCGCGTCGGCGGCGGTGCATGCCGTGGAAGCGATGGGTCCGCCGGCGGTGGAACTCGTCCGCGCGATCGTTGGCCGGAGTGAACCGCGTGCGACGGTCGCCAACGCGGATGGTTTCCGAACCGAGGCAGCCGGGGTGTTTCTCCTTTTGCGGACGCTGCGGGATCTGCGCCTCCTCGCACTGGCCCGCCGCTCCGGATTCCCGTCCGCCGACGACAACGGGCAGCGGAGGTTTGCGGCCGCGCTGGCGACTCGATTGTCGGGACTGACCATCGACTCTAAGCCCGATCCCGGTCTGCTCGCATTCGCCGGGCTGTCGGTTCCGTTCGACGTGGCGGAGTTCCGTGCGGCTTGGGAATCGACCCCCGCCGATTCGTGCGAGCGGTTCCAGCACGGCTTGGCCCGGATCCTCGTCGGCCAGCGCTTCTTGGACGCGGAACAAGCGCTAACGCGGGCGGTGGTGCCCGTCCTTTCCGGTTGGGCCGCCTTCACGGGCTGCGATTCCGCGCAACTTTGGCCCTTCGCCGCGCCCGTCGATTCACCGGACGCGGATCCCGGCGACGAGTTGTGGCGCGCCGGTTGGGAATCGTTCACCGGCTGTACGCCGGTAGTGCGACCGCTCGGCGAACCGATCGTCTTGGCCTCCGCCGCGGAGGCTCTCGCTGGAGCGTCCTTCGGCAATCCGCATGCCGAGGCGACCCTCGCGGCGAGCGCGATCTGCGTCGTGCGGGCCTGGGCCCGATGGCTACGGGGTTTGAATCGGACCAGTGTGCCCTACCTCCTCGGACAATTCCTACGCCGGCCCGGGCGCATTTCGAGTGACGGGCGCGGATTGCTTGTCGCGCTCGAACCGCGACCGCTCGATGTCGCGCTCCAGATGGCGGGTTACCTCGAACCCATTGACGCGCTGCCCGGGTCGGATGCTCCGACCGTTCGATTCCGGATTGGAGGCGAGATCTGATGTGCCGAATCTTCCGGAAAAAATCGAAGCCGACTCCGCCGGACATCCGCCCCGCTCCTGTCGATGAAGGAGCTGTGGAAGCGGACACGGTGACCGTCGAACCGAGTTCGACACCCGAACCGGAACCCGAAATCGCGGGCTACACGAGTTCCGAGGCCCATCTCACCGATGAGTTGCGTCGGGTCGAGCAATTGCTGCGGGCGTATCTCTTCCGTGTCAAATCCGCCCGGCTCCACTCTCGGCCCGACGCTGCGGACGGGTTCCCGGATCGGGCGCAATCCGTACTGCGTTCCGGCTATCGCTGGGAGGATCCTTCGAGCGACCGGGAGTGCACGGAAGCCGAACGCAGAGCCATCGCCGCCGCACGGCGTTGGGAGCGCGTCATCGTCGCGCGCTTGCTGCTGACGCCGAAGTATCGGCCCGGCACGGTCCGCTCGGATCTGCGTGCGTGGGAGTTGGTGCGAATCTTCGGCCTGATTCCCGACGTCGAAACCGCCGTTCCGGCTCCGGACCCAAACGCCAACGCGCCCGAGGGCGACCGCGAAACTAGGCTCTTGGACATCGTTCTTCTCGCGCTCCTCGCGGAGCGCGCCCCGCGCTATCGATCCGCACTGAAGGCCGTCTCCACCGAAGGGGCAATCTCCGCCGAGACACTCACGGAAATCGCGTGGGTGGCTGACCATCCGGATTCGCGACACTGGGCTCCGTTCGCGGCCAACAGTCCCCTGATCGCGAACGGCCTGATCCGACTCGGGGTCGACGAGGGGCCGACCCGCACCGTCCGCATTGATCCGCGCATCGCCGACTACCTCTTGCGCGTCGAGGGGGACGAGTCCGGCCTCGGCGAATCGGTCCGTGTCGTCGCGGAACCGTACGCCGCCGCCGATCTCGGGGTCGATGAGCCGATCCGCCGGCGCATTCACGATCTCGCGGAGTGGTGGCAACCGTGGTGGTCGAAATCGCCCGAACGGCGCTTCGTAGCGCTGTTCCACGGACCCGCGGGTAGCCCGATGCTCGAAGGAGCCCGCGCTCTTTGGATCGGTGGCACGAAGCCGGGTCGGCGCTTGCTCGCCGTCGACGCGGCGAAAGCGCCCGCCGGCCCTGACTGGGTGCCGTTTGTCCGCGGAGTGTACCGCGAAGCCCGGCTGCGTTCGCGCGCCGTATTCTGGCAGGGGGCCGAGCCACTTTTGGCGGATGCCGGCGGCATCCGCTGGGAAGCCTTGATCGCCGAAGCGGAGCGCTTCGAATTGCCGACGATTTTGGCGACGGAAACGGCGTGGGACCCCGCGCGGTCGTTCCATGCGGTCCATCGCATTTTCGTCCGCATCGAATTCCCGGTGCCCGGAGCCGAGACGCGGCGCACGTTGTGGAGACGCCGCCTCGCCGCCGAGGGTAGCGTCCTCGCTCGCGATGATACTCCCGTCCGCAAAAACGCGCTCGACCTAATCACGTCCTTCCAATTTACCGAAGGCCAGATCGACGACGCCACTGCGACCGCGCGGGGACTCTTCCGACCGCCCGCGCCGCGCCCGCCCGACCCCACCGGTGAGCGCGATGCCGAGGTGTATTACGAAGCCTGTCGCCGGCAATCGGGCCGGCGGCTCGTCTCATTCGCCCAACGCATTCAACCCCGTCCTGGCGACCGCGTCGCGGACTCGGAGGCCGAACGGGAACTGCTCGCGCGAGTCGTCCTCTCGGTGGCGGCGGAGAGGCACTTGCTCGAACTCTTCCGCCGCATGCGCCACCTCACGACGGTCTACCACACACTGGGTTTCGAGCACCGCCTCAGCCTCGGTCGGGGGCTGATCGCGCTGTTCACGGGCCCGTCTGGGACGGGAAAGACCTACGCCGCCGCCACGCTCGCGGGCCTGCTCCAGAAAGACCTTTACAAAGTGGACATGGCCGCCGTCGTCAGCAAGTATGTGGGCGAGACGGAGAAGAACCTGTCGCGGGTGTTCTCCGACGCCCAAGACGCAAACGCCGTCCTCTTTTTCGACGAGGCCGACGCCCTCTTCGGCAAGCGCGGCGACGTGGAGCAGGCCCAGGATCGATGGGCGAATTTGGAAGTGAATTACCTGCTTCAGCGTGTCGAGGAGTACACCGGAACCGTGATCCTCGCGACGAATTTCCGGCAGAACATCGACGAGGCTTTCCTCCGCCGCATCCAGATGATGATCGATTTTGATCGGCCGAGCGCCGAGGCGCGATGCAAGATTCTTCAAGGGCTGTTCCGCGGGACCGAAGTGCCCGTGCCCGACGTCGAAACGGTACTCGCTCCGATCGCGACACGATTCGAGGATCTCACGGGCGGGAATTTGAAAAACGTCGTGCTCGATGCGGCGTTCCGCGCCGTCGCCGCCAATCCGGATGGCAAAGGTGTGACGGTGGGCTTGAAAGAGCTGGTACTCGGCACCGCCCGCGAGTACCAGAAACTCGGCAAACCGATCGACGCACGATCGTTCGGCAAAGAATGGACGAAGTGGATCGCGGACGAATTGAAAATCCCGGTGGGGTGATGAGGGCTCGGGAGGCGACGGATGGGGGCGACGAAAATCCGAATGCCGGCGGAGCGGCGCCCAGTCGAAGCGGCTGGGCGGCACGTGCTGCGCGCCGCCTCGGCCCCCGCTCCGAAGGCACCCGCTAAACCCGCCCCCAAGCCGATGGCCGCCGAAGAACGCCGGGCCGAAGTCAACAGCCATCCCGATTTCGCCGCAGCCGGTATTGTGCCGCACGGTAAACCGATCGCAGCCGGGAAGGTCGAAGCCGTCGGTCCCGGCGGATTTTATTCGCCGCCGCCGGGCTACGATCTCCGCTGCTTCCTTCACCGCGACGGCTCGGCCGTGAAGTTCGCCGGCGCAGCCGGGGACATCTACCTCGAACGCGGCGATGCCCAATCCGAATTCGCCCCCCTCCTGCCGTCGGCACAGGCGCTCTTCGCGGCGCACCCCGCTCCGGCCGCGCGCCCCACCCAAGCGAAAGCGTCACCGAAAGCCGCCGCCCCGATCCGCCGCGCCGCCGAGACGGCGTCTTCGCCGATGGGCGATGCTAGCAGTGCGGTGGCCCGCGCCGTCGAGCAAAGCCCCGGCGCACCGCTCGCCGCCGGATCGCGCTCGAAGCTGGAATCGTCGTACGGGGCCGATCTCGGTGGGGTGAGGGTTCACACCGACACGGTCGCGAGCGATGCTGCGCGGTCCGTTAGCGCCCGCGCCTTCACCACGGGGCAGGACGTCTTCTTCCGCGCCGGGCAATACAGCCCCGGCACCGCCGCGGGGGAGAAGCTCCTCGCCCACGAGGTGGCGCACACGGTGCAGCAGGGTTCGGGCGGCACTGCCGTCGCCCGGCAAGCCGATTCTTCGAGTCTGCAAATCAGTGAGCCTGGGGATCGGGTCGAACGCGAAGCGGAGGCCGCCGCCGAACGAGCCGTGCGGGGACAACCCGCCGCGCTGCACTCGGCAACGGCCGACATCTCCCGCCTCGCGGAGAATCCGCCGGCGCCGCCCCCCGCCTCAGCACCAAAAACAGCGAAACCTGAAAAAGAAGCCGAAAAACCCGCCACGAAGAAAGCGGATAAAGCTCCGCCGGGCGGGCCACCGGCTGGTGACGCCCCGCCGCCAACCGGCGCCACGGCGCCGGCGGCGAAATCGGGTCCGGACAGCAAAGCTTCCGGGAACCCCAAGGATGCACCCGCACCGAAAGACGCCGCAAAAGCGGAGGCACCGGCTCCTGCCGGCGCGGCCGCCGGGCCATCGGAAGGCCTGCAATCGGTCGTCGCGGGGGTTAGCGCGGCCGGAGGCGAACAGAAGACGCACGATCCCGCCGCGAAGAAAGCGGACGAAGCCCAGGCTTCGGTTGGAGTGACGGCCGAACAGGCCATCGGCCAAGGCCAGGCCGACGGGGTGATGTCCCTGGCGTCATCCAAGCCCGAACCGAAATCGGGCTTCAACAAGGCGGAATTCAAGGAGCGCCTGCGAGTCAAGATCGAAGAGCTGCAGAAACAGGATGCGAAGGACGTCAAGGACGGTGACCAAGCCGGCCGCATCAACTCGACCGTGAAGGGCGAAGTGGCCGCCGGGAAACAGGCCGCCGCCGGGGATCTCCCCGCCAAAGCGGCTCAAGAACCGGCGAAAGGACAAGCGGTCGCGGGAACGCCCATGGCCGCGGACAAGCCCACCGCACCGCCCGCGGTCGACGGTGCCAAAGCCGTGCCCGCACCGGTCCCCGACGCCGCAGTGTCGGTGGCGCCCGCCGCGGCTTCCGTCGATGCGTCGCTGGTCGAGGCGAAGGTCACCCCGGAGCAGTTGCGCAAGGCGAACGAGCCCGCGTTCGCCGCCGCGGCCGACGCCCGCGATCAAGCGCAGACGCAGGCCGAAGCGCTGCCCGACCAAGCCCGCGCGGCCGAGAATAAGACGCTCAGCCGCGCCGCCAACCTCGCGTCAGCGGAAACGCAAGCCGGTCTCGCCGGGATGCAGAGCGCTCGCACCGGGCAACTCGGTGCGGCCCGCGATCAGCAGACCGCGGGCGCCGTCAAACACGCGGAGCTCAAAGCCAAGATCGCCGAGCGATTCGCCGGGATCTTCAAGAAGACCCAGACCGATGTCGAGGCGCAACTCGCGAAGCTCGACGAAGACGTGAAGATCGCGTTCGACAACGGTGCCGAGAGCGCCAAGACGAAGCTCTATCTATTCATCGCCGTCGAGATCATCGAGTACTTCGCCAAGAAGGGCTTGATCCTCGGCCTCGGCGGCGTCCTCTTCGGCGACCCTGAATACAAGGCCATCTTCGACCGCGGCCGCAACAGCTACTTCAAGGAGATGGAAGCGGTCATCGACACCGTCGCCAACGTCGTCGAAGCCGGGCTCAACGGCGTCGTCGCCACCTTGGCCCGCGGCAAAGCCGAACTCGACGCGGCCGTGCAGGCGATGGGGCCCGAGGAACAGAAGGTCGGCTTCGAAGTCGCCGGCGATGTCCAGAAGCAGTTCGCGGAGTTGGAGAGCAAAGTCGAGAACAAGCAGAACGAGATCATCGAGTCGGTGGCGGCCAAGTACGTTGCGGCCCAAAAAGAAGTCGACGCGGCGCTGAGCGCGATCAAGGACCCCGTCGGCGCTGTCATCGCCTACGCCGTGGAGACCGTCGGCGCGGTGATTGAAACGCTCAAAAAGATGCGCGATCTGCTCCTCGGGGTACTCGCGAAGGCCGGCGAAGCCATCGACCTGATCCTCGCCGATCCCATTGGCTTCGTCGGCAATCTCGCCGCGGGCGTGAAACAGGGGGTGCTCAACTTCGCGTCGAACATCGGCACGCACCTCAAGAAGGGCCTCTTCGAATGGCTCTTCGGCACGCTCGCCAAAGCCGGCATCACGATCCCGGACAAGTTCGACCTCAGCGGCATTATGAGCATCGTCCTCCAAGTGCTCGGCCTGACGTGGACGAACATCCGCAAACGCGCCGTGGCCATCGTCGGCGAGAAAGTGGTGAAGGCGCTCGAGACCGCGTCGACGATCATCGTCACACTCGTGACGAAGGGGGCTGCGGGGCTGTGGGAGTACCTCAAGGAGAAAGCGGGCGAGTTGATCCAATCGGTGCTCGACGGCATCAAGTCGTTCCTGATCGAGAAGGTCGTGATGGCCGGGGTGACGTGGATCATCGGGCTGTTGAACCCCGCGTCGGCGTTCGTAAAGGCGTGCAAGGCGATCTACGACATCATCATGTGGGTCGTCAACAACGGTTCGCAGATCCTGGAGTTCGTGAACGCGGTGCTCGATTCGGTGCTGTCGATCGCGAAAGGTGACATCGCCCCCGCGGCGGTCGCCGTGGAGAAGGCGCTGGCGAAAGCGGTACCGGTGGCCATCGGCTTCCTCGCGGGGCTGCTGGGCTTGGGCGGCCTGAGCGACAAGATCAAGGAGATCATCGAGAAGATCCAAGCGCCGATCAACGCGGCTATCGATTGGATCATCAACAAGGCCGTGCAGTTGGCGAAGTCGGTGGGGAGCTTGTTTGGGGGAGCGAAGGACAAAACGCCTGAAACGAAGGATCCAGAGCACGACGCCAAGGTTGAGATTGGTAAAGCCGCGTTGAACACAGAGGACAAGAAACACGCCAAGAATGGCAAGATTACTCTCGACGAGGCCACCAAAGTGGCCGCGAGCGTGAAGGCCAACCACCCTATCTTTAAGACGTTGACTGTCGTCGATGGAGGTCAACGCTGGAACTATGACTATACCGCCAGTCCGGGCGAAATTGTGGAGGGGGAGGTCAAGGACGGAACGGATGAAGTGCTGACCGTGACACTGACTTCTACCAAGCCGCCCGGAGAAGTACTCATCGTCCCCGTCGATGCCCCCGACGCGCCGGGGCGGAGTGCTGTCGGGCCCCTGGAGCCGGCATCTGAAAAATTGCACTTGGCCGCTCCTGGGACTCCGGGAGCAGCCGGCTTCTTCGAACGCAAAGTCGGCGAAAGCGTCGCCAAGTCACAGAACCTTCCTGCCCCGGACATGATGTCGAAGAGTCCCTTCCCTGCGATCACGAAGAATCCGGGAGGTTTGCCAGATGACCCAACCCTGTTGAGGGAGCCGAAGGTCAACGTGAGCGGAGGTCGGGTCAAAGGTGAACAGCATAAGCGACCCGACTTTGTACTCCTGTCACCGGCGGGGAAGCCTAAGCAACTTGAGGTGTTCGAGGTGACACTCGACGCAGACTTTCGCATCCCCGCTGAACCCGACGCGGCGCGACCCGGCGGCCCATCACACAAGAGAGTGCAAATTGCAGGAACCATTTTAGGACTCAGCAAGAAATACAAAAGCGTACCCCTCATCTACAACATTCGCTGTCCCAAGCCACCGTCCGACGATGCAAAGAAGCACCTCGAAGAGCAACTCGTGGAGGCTAGGGAGAACGGCGCCGATGTGCAGATAATTTGGCGAACCGGGTGATGGCCCGACCCAGCCTCTGACACGACG
>JBBRUN010000190.1:0-9338 GCA_038247765.1 Gemmatales bacterium
GCGTACCGCTGGATACCGCTTCTCGCGGCGATGTGGGTGAACCTCGACGGTTGGTACATCCTCGCGCCGGTGGCTGTCGCGATCCATTGGCTGGCCGGCCGGCGGCGCATTCCGATTTGGTTGCCGCCCGCCACATTCGCCGCCTGTTTGCTCAGCCCGTTCCACATTTACGGCCTCATGCTGCCCATCGAATTGTCCCCGGCATTCTGGTCGAGTGAACTCGCACGCGATGCCCGCGTGGCGAATGCATTCGCTTCCCCGTTCACCGCCGGCTTCGCGGACAACGCTTCGTTTTGGGCATTTTGCGCGCTCGTCGCAATCGGCACCGCGATCCTCATCTTCCGACGGAGCGAAGTCGAACTCTGGGAAGGAATCCTCTGGCTGATCGTCGTCGGGCTGGCCGCGTGGCAAGCCCGGCTCATTCCTTTTTGCGCCGTCGCCGGGGCGATCGTGTTCGCCCGGCACATCCAAGAATCGACTGCGCTTCGGTCGTGGGGGCGACCCGGCCGCTGGGGCACGCTGATCGCCATCCTCGGTTGCGCCGGACTCGCTTACAGCGGATGGATGCACGGTGCCCGCGGACGCGACCGCGTGCTCGGCTGGGATGTCTACGCCGATCCGTCGCTGGTGCGGGCGGCGGAGACACTGGCCAAACTGAGGGGCGACGGTCGGTTGAGACCCGAGGGTCGGGTTCTCGGTTCCACGCCCGATGTCGCCAACACGCTGGCGTGGTTCGCCCCTGGCGAACGCGGCTACCTCGACACCCGTTGGGAGTTGCACGCGGGCCGGATCGCTTCGACGAATGTCGCGGACGATCCACCGGCCAATCTCGGAATCGCGGCAATCCTTCTTTACGATCCCTCCGCAGCCGCCTTATCGGCGCTGGCGGAGAAGGATCGACCGTGGACGATACTGACGGTCGAGGGCCGGGCGGTTTGGCTGACTCTCGCCGCACCGAACACGGCCGAGTCCGACGCGCGCCGCATCGCTTTCAGCGAGGTAAATTCGAGCCCCGTCGCCGCGCGATTGCCCCGGTACCGGGATTGGTGGAAGCCCGCTGTGACGATGCGGCTCGACCGGAATTACGATGCAGCCTCGGCCGCGACGCAATTGAATCTCCACGTCGTCGCGAACGGTCGCGATCCCGCCCGGCCCGTCGCGGCCGTCAGGCTGTCGCGGCGGGCCACCGCCGCGGACCCGGACGATTCCCAGGCATGGCTGACCTTGGCCAAAGCCTACGCGTTGCTGGGCGCGACCGTGGAAGGCCCCCTCGCGCCGCAGTTCGGCTTGCTAGCCGAGTCCCGACGGGTACAGCGCATCACGGCGTTGAATCACGCGGTGATCGCGAACCCGGAATCCGAAGCCGCCCTCGACGGCTTGGCGACCTCATTGGCCGAAGTCGGGTACTTCGATCGGTCGTTGGCGGAGCGACGCCGGCAGCTCGCCTCGGTTCGCCGACGAGGCGACGCGGAACGCGCCGCCGCCCTCGAGAAAGTCGTCGCCGATCTCGAAAACGAAGTCTTCGACCGCGAGGCGTCGTTCCAAGTGCAGACGCTGAAGCTGAGCGGCGACCCGCTCGCTCGTACCCGCATCGCCCTCGGTCTCGGACTGGCGGCGCTCGCCCAAGACATTTTGTTGAAAGCGAGTTCCGATCTGTACGGCGCCGACGGTTTGCGTCTGCTGGCCGGGCTGCTCATCGGCACCGGGCAATCCGCCGAAGCCGAGACGATGTTGGCCCGGGACGAATTCAAAAAGAACCCCGGCGGGTTGGGGCTGCACGAAATCCCATCGCGGACCTCGGACGGTAAAAGCATCGTATACCGGCTGCCCGCGTACGACTGGTTCCGTTACCTCCTCGCCGCGGCGACCGGCCTCGGCGATGCGCCGGCTGCACTCGGCCAACTGCGCGGGTATCTGTCGTCCGAGCTCGCAGGCGTGGGCACTTACGTGAACAGCGTCGCGGTGCCGGTGTCCAAGCAGGTTGCCGCCGATATTGGCCTCGCGATGTCCGGCGCGATTTTGCCACGGATCGTCATCGAAAAACAGCGCTTCGACTTGGTCATGCCGGTCGAGCAGTCGCGCTACCTGATCGTGGAGCGCGCCGACCTCGCTGTGCTGGAAGGTTGGTGCGAACTGGAAGCCGGCCGCACGGCCGCCGCGTTGCAGCGCTACGACGCGGCACTCGCGGACTACGCCGCGACCGCGGACTTGCGGGTCGCGCCCGGGAAGACAATCGCCGAGATGTACCGCAAGGAACTCGCCCGTTGAGGTTCAGAAGCCGAAGCGATTCCGGCACTTGTCGAGGATTTGCCCGCAATCGACGACGCTGACGCGCCCGTGGACGGTCTTCTCGACTAGGCCACCCCCCAGCGTATTGCCACGAGTTTCGCAGGCCTTGGCGTCCAAAGTCGAGTTGCCACCGAGGTGCAGCCCGTACGCGGCGTTGCCGGTGAGCGTCGAATTCGCGAGCTTTCCGCCGCTGTTCTCTTGACTGACGACGCCGCTGACAACGTTCCCCTGCGCCGCGATGCGCACGATCTCCGCGCGGCTTTCGCCGATGAGCGCGATACCGTCGCGGTTGCCGTGGAATTGGCCACCGTCGATCTTGGCCTCGGTGTTGTCGCGCAGTTCGACGCCGCGCCCGAGGTTCCCCACGCAAGCGACGCCCATCAGTGCGATCCGCGCCGTGCCGACGGCGCGCAGACCTTCCTTCTTATTGGCGTTCGACCGGCCTTCGATCATGTCGAGCCGGCATTGGTCGTGGATCCAGATGCCATGGTGCCGGTTGGAATCGAACGATGTCCGCAGGACTGTGGCCGCACACGCGGCCGTGAGGATCATGCCGTGCTTGTTGGCATGGATCGAGCAATCGGTGAGTTCCAACTTCGCGGAGCCGAAGCCCCAGAGGCCGGCGCGACCGTTGCCTTGAAAGTGGCAAGCCTTCAAGGTCACGGTCGTATTCTTCCCGGCGGAGAGGCCGTTGCCGATGGGGTATTTGTTCTCGGGGTCGGCCGGGGCGATGCCCTGTTTGAAAGCGACCGAGGTGGCCGTGAAGGCGCCGCCCATGATGCGTACGACGTCGCCGACATCCGCGATTCGTTCGACGCTGAGGTTTTCGAAATGCACGGTGCCGGCGGTGCCGATGCCGAAGACGAACTCGCCGCCGCGACCGCGGATGATGGTGCCGGTGCGATCCCCGTCGCCCCGGAGCGTGATCGGTTTTTTCAATTCGATGGCCGAGCCCAAGTGGTGTACGCCTTCTTGGATTCGAACGACGGCTCCGGCGGGCCAATCGATGCGGAGTGCTTCACTGAGGGACAGGAAGAATTCTTTCTTGACGCCGACTTCGACCCAGACGCCGGGTCGCTCGATGCGCCAGAGCCAGAAGAGCGGGGACAGGATCGCTTTTGGTTCAAAGGAACGCTGCTCGGATTCGTCGAATTCGCGGCCTTGGGCCGAGATGACGCAGATGCGCAGTTGCTTGAAGCCGACGCTGAATTGGTTGATCAACCCGGCGTACTGCGTGGTGAAGAGCCAATCGCGCAGGTCGCGATCGACGACATCGAGTTTGGCCCACGGATCGACGGCGCGGTCGGTGAGGTCGTCTTGGAGGATCGCTTTCGCGGAAGCGGGGAATCCTTTGAGGCCCACGAGCCGCTCGCCTTTGGTGAGAGCGAGGATGACGGTTTGGCTTTTCGTGTTGGCCCCGAGATTGGCGATGGCGGTTTTATAGGTGACGACGGTCTTGATCAACTCTTGGGGGGGGGTGGGCAGGCCTTGCTCGGTGCCATCGGTGAGGCTGGCGAGCCAGACGACGGTAGAATTATTGGCCAGGTACGGCCCCGATTTCATCGTCTTGACCGACGTATCGTCGAAGGCTTCGCCGGCGTTATCCAAGAAGATCAACTGGCACCCGCCGACGCGCGGGATCGCGTGGCAGCGGATGACGACGGGGTCGGGCATATCGTAGTAGTCGGTCATCTTTTCGGAGATGCCGTTTTCGTAGCGGGATAATTTCTCCCGCATTTGCAAATATTGAACGTCGTCGAGCGCTTCGGTGAGGAACCCTGGCCAGCGGTTGAAATTGGAGATCGTATCCAATTGTTTGAAAGTGCCGGCGAGGTAGGCGGTTTTGCCGTGGCCGGTATTGCCGACGATGCAAACGGGCACCGAAGGGAAACTCGCGTAGTCTTCCGTGTAGCGGTAGGGGATATTGGTTTTCTTGCATTTCGGGTTCGGGCAGGTCCACGTCCGCACGCCGTCCGGCGATATCGCCGGTTGCAATCCGCTGGGGGTCAGGCATTGCGGGCAGAGCATCGTCCACTCCAATACGTTCATAGCGCCGCGTCCGCGGGGATTTCGTTCGTCGGGACTTTCTTCATGAACTCGGTCATCAACCATTGGAACCGCCCCGCCATCGCGGCTGAGAACGGCGCGAAGGTTTCGGCGTCGATCCGGTGGATCTTCAATACCGAAGCGACGATCGCCCGCAGAAATCGCACCTGCGCTTTATCGAAGACGATCATGTTATTGCGGATATCCAAGGCGATGCAAAAGGATTGCGTACAGGGCATCAATTCGAAAGCGACGAATCGCACGCTGAAGGAATCCAGCGATTTCTTCGCCACCCATTCTCGGAATCGGACATCCGAGATTTCCGCGAGCGCCGCCGCGAAATCGCTGACGGGCGTTTCCTCCAAGCTCAATCCGGCGCCGAATGGAGGATCGCCCGCCGATACGGTAGCGGGCGCCGCATGGCCACGGCCGCTCATCCGAATCATCGAGAGCCACAATTGCCGCTTTTGATACTTTTGCAAAAATTCGAATAGGTGCGCATACAGACCGGGCAACCGGGACAGATCCAAGCGGTAACCGATGCGCAACATCGGCGTGTGGATACCGCTGAGCGTCTCGGCCCAAGTGTCCGGATGGGCCTCGGCGACATCGATTGCAACGGGGACGGCACCGCGCTCGGCGACCGGCAACAATTCTCCGAGAACCCACTCCCGCATACCCGAGTAGAGGCTTTTCGCTTCCGCGAGGCCCTTGCTGAAGGCGCGGAGAAAATTCAATCGATCCAACACCTCCGAGGCTTCGCCATCGGGTCCTATTGCGAATACCGACGTGAACCATTTCGCAACTGAGGTCGGCGGGTTCGATCCGAGCATGGCCGACAATAGATCATCCGCCCCGCCGAGCGCGCGATATTCCTCGGGCAACGACATCCGGCAATATTCGCGAATCCATTCATCCTCCACCGTTAATACATTCCGCAACTTCGCATGCAGGTGCTTCTGGAATGTCGGAATCCAACGGTAGCTCATCCATTCGAGCCGCTCGCGATTCGGGTCGTCGAAATCGTTGTGCCAGCTCCAAACGGCCATGGCCAACGGCTCCGGCACCTCTGCCATTGTTCGCAAATGCGCCTCGATCCAACCCGCCGCGATCGAAATCGGGATGTCCGCAGCGAGCTTCGCCAAGCCCTCCTTCGACCACGGGCCGATATATTCGAGAGCTCGATTCTTCAACGTTTCAATCTCGCCGAGTATTCCGGGGAATAGCGCGGCGCATTTCGCCTCGACCCATTCGGCCCAGCGCTCGCGCGCCAGCGGCCACGTGCCGATGTAGTCCATCGCCACGTCCGTGGCCTCCGGGGGGGCGCGCTCGCCCGATTCGCTCAGCCAAGACGCTAGGTTCCAACTCCCCCCGCGGTCCTCTTCGCTCCAGTTCTGGTTGGCGTGCCAATGGGCCACCAGGTCGGTTTGCCAATTCGGCTGGATCGCAATCGGCGGTTGCACTTGCTGGCGGCGCGTATCGAAACGGCTGTGTTGGCGGTACGACCAGAGCGCCAGCGAATCGGCGGTTCCGGCCCCGGCGATTTGCGGCGGGTACTTCCCACGCCCCGGCCAAAGAGTGTCGAATGACGCCCGGCCACGCAGCTCCACGGGTAACAGCGCGATGAGTTTCCGAAGGAATCGTTCCACGGCATCCGGGCCGAATGGCAGCGCGAGCACCGGTCGCTCGGCGCGGGCATCGACTAGCCATTGCGCCACCAGTGGCAGCAACTCGGCCGGGATTGTTTCCACCTCAGCGACATTGGATTGCGGGGCGAGTCGCCGTATCGGCACTCGGACATCGGGGATGTGGCCTTTGCTCCAATCGTCGGCCCGGACAACTTCTTCGGGGTTCACTTGGAATTCGAATCCACCATCGAACACGGCGAACGGGTCGTTTTGAGCGACGGTGCGGAACTCCGCCGCGTCGAAGATCAGCGCGTGGCTGTGGAAGCGGCCTTCGCGGTTGAACTTGTCCTTCTTCGGATTGCTCCGGGCTTCCGCGACGAGCACCTTCCGGCCATCGTCCAACGGCATGAAAATGCGCCGGACGAACCGGTGATCGAACTTCACGGGCTTGTGGAAGCCGCTGAGCAGCGATTCGACTTCGTCCCGGATCAATTGCGGGAACAGTTCGTCGTCGAGCGTTTGTAACCAGACTTGGAAGCCGCGCCGGCGCCGGGGCGAATCCGGTTCCTCGACATTCGAGTACACCAGTTGGGCGGCGCGGAGTGTTGGGTTACCGTCTGAATCCACGGCGGCACTCGGGAGTCCCGTTCGGCCTATGCAACAAAAACAACATATCGGGATCAAATGCGAATTTCGACGCTTGCTACTCCGACGGCCGTCGGTAGACATACTTCAATCTTCTCCACCCTCGGCACATCCATGGCGACCGTCCCATCCCCACCGGCGGAACCGAGCCTACCTTCCTACGGGTTGTTGGGTTCGACGGCGGCATTCGCGGCGGTGCCGGCGGGTCGCACCGTCGTCAAGGTCTCGCGGGCCACCGTTGCCAACGTGGAATTCATCGAGCCACCGATCGGCCTCGGGTTGGATGGCGTCAAGTGGGAACGGGATCGCACGACCGAACCGCCCGGTTACATGTTCAAGGCGAAGGCCACCGAACTCGCGGGGCTGGTGTCGCTCGAAGATTGGCGTTCCCAACTGCAAAGTCAGTTCCCGGACAAAATGATTTCGGATCGCCGGTCGAGCGGAACCAAACAGGTCACCGATTTCGCCCGGCAACTTTTCAAATTGACTTCGGCCCTTCATGCGGCCGGTTGGCGGCTCGGTTTGCTGCATCCGAAAGCCGTGTACATCCCGCCGCGCGATCCGGGTCAGATCGTTTTACCCGATCTCGGCTTCGCTTGGGTCGGCACCATCGAGGCCGTGAAGCCGAATTGGTTGAAGGACGAATCCGAAGATGCCTCGTGGTGGGGAGAAACCCGCTTGCACCGGCAATACGCCGCACCGGGGCATTTGAAACGCCACCCGAAGGTTGCCACCGGGGCGGATTTCATCCAGCAAGATTTGCACAACATCGCGCAGTTGCTGAAGTATTTGGTGACGGGGTCGGTCGCGGTCGCGCTGCCCGCCAAGTGCCCGCTCGGCGAGGTCGTCGCCAACGTAGGCAAGCGGCAGTACGCCAGCGCCGATGCGATGTGGGACGACTTGCGGGCGAAGTTGAAAGCGCCCGATGAGCCACTGCGACCGCCGGTCAATGGCCGTCCGAGGTCGATGGTGATCGCCGTAGCTGCGATCGCCGCAATCGTCTTGGTGGGCGGCTACGCGGCCTGGTTATTGTCGAAAGATTCCAACACGGAACCCACCGCCATCGCCAGCAACGGGACTACGGAACCAACGAAACCGACGACGCCGACCACTCCGACCACTCCGCCGATTAAACTGCCGCCTGATCCGGCCACCATCCAACAACTCGTCGATAAGATCGACAAATCCAAGACCCTCGAAGACGCCGCCCGCGCTGCGGCTCAGCTCGCCGCGCAAGACCCCAACCACCCCAAGGTGGCCCAGACGCGCGAGAAGTTGCTCGCCGAAATCCGGGCCACTTGGATCATCGCTCAGAAAGAAGGCCACGTCCCCGGCCGCAGTATGATCTTGAACGACCTTTACAAACAACTCACCCCTCCGAAACCCCAGTGAAGGAGTCGATCGCATGGGCCGTTACTTCCGAGTGATCGCGCTGCTGACCGCCGCGCTCGGCTCCGCCGCAGCGGCGCGGGCACAAGAGGTGCAGAATCTCCAGATCGTCATCCGCACCGGCGAGAAATTGAAAAAGAAGGACGTCGAGCAATCCTTCAAAGATGCCCTCAAAGTCATCGGCAAGAAACCGAACGGCCACGGCGACAACATCATCGACGGGAAGCTGATCGTCCGCGACATCACGGCGGTCGATTACAACGCCTACCGCCGCTTGGAAGATCCCGAAGCCATCTTGGCCCCGCTGCCGTCGCAAAAGAAAGACGATCTCGAAGTCCGGCAGTTGCCCGCCGCGACGCCGACTTGGGAATTCAACCTCCTCGGCAACACCCCGAAAGAACTGAGCAAACTCGAAGTCACTTTCGACGACGACGCCGACAAGCCCGTCGTCTTGGAACCGACCAAGAAACGGAGCGACCCGCTGACCCTGACGCAGTTCGGCTCGTACGTCTTGACGCCGCCGAAGGATAAGAAACCGGTGAAATTCAAGGCGACCATCCGCGAAGTCGGTACCGACAAAGAGACGATTGCGGAAGGCGAATGGCCCAAGAGCGACAACTTCTATTTGATCCGCATGAACGGCTACAAAGGCACCAAGAAGGAACTGTCCGACACGATCCGCGACACGAGCGACGCGGGCATCGGGGGCAACGCCCTCGATGCGTTCGTTATCAAATCGGACGTGACCCTCGCCATCGGCGAAGCCGACGCCACCGACGACGAAGTCGGCGAGTTCAAATTCGACGGGAACAAGCTGTACATCAGCGTGCCGCCGAATCGCCGGCAGAATGCGGCCCGCGTCTATTTTCGGTTCCCGCTGACCGAGAAAGAGATGATCGCCGAGTTGAAAGATTTGAACAGCCCGAAGCGGAACCAGACCGAATTGGCGGAGTACATCCGCAGCCAGAAACCGGTGCCGGCGAATCAAGAATACGTCATCACGGCCGACACGAAAGCGGCGTGGCTGGAACTGCCGAAGGTTTTGGATCAAGGGAACGGGCTGCGGGTCGGCTCCTACGGTCGAACGGTGTCGATCGCCAACTCGAACGGCAAGTTGGTGAAACCCGAAGATTACGCCAAAGTTCAGGCCACCTTTCCGGAGACGTACCAAATCACGGTGTACGAGTTCGACAACGGCTCGGTCATCAACGTCATTCCGTACAAGCGGACGCCCGATCAGAAAGAGCGGACGAAAGCGAACGGGGGCCCGCTGACGAACTGGTCCTTGGAACTCGCGGCCCGCGTGAAAGCCCCCGGCGACGCTCCCAAAGACGACAAACC
>JBBRUN010000191.1:0-9271 GCA_038247765.1 Gemmatales bacterium
GGCCGTACTCGGTCCCGGTCGGGTCGAAACTTCCGCCGGTGCCGCTGGCGTTGAAGGGCGGCCCGTTGATTCCGATCGATCTCGAAGCCACTTACACCGCAGCCTGTGCCGACCACCGCCTCTAACCCTCCGGAGTACCACCATGCTCTCCCGCCGCCATATGCTCCGCGCCTCCGGAGCCGCCGTCGCCCTGCCATTCCTCGATGCCATGTTGCCGCGCGGGCAATCGGCCCCGTCGACCTTCAAGCCGATGGACAAATCGGCCGTCGCCGCGGTGCCGCGCATGATCTGCTGCTACGTGCCCAACGGCGTGAACATCGTCGAATGGGTGCCGAAGTCCAGCGGCGAGAAATACGAACTCTCGCCGACGCTCGCCGCGTTGAAGGACTACCGCGACGACTTCAGCGTGATCTCGGGCCTCGGCCACCCGGCGTCGCAGGGCGGGCACAGCGGTGCTGACACCTGGCTGACGGCGGCGAACCTCAAAGCCAAGCCGGGGGCCGACTACACCAACACGATGTCGGTCGATCAACTCGCGGCCGCGCTCCACGGTAAGAAGACGCGCTTCCCGTCGCTGCAACTCTCGGACATGAACGGCACCGGCGGCGCCGGCCACAGCCACACGCTTTCGTTCGACATCAACGGCACGCCGCTGCCCTCCGAGAATTCGCCGCGCCGGCTTTTCGAACGGTTGTTCGTGCCCGAAACCGCCGGCGACCGGGCCGCGCTGTTGAATCGCTACGCCGAGAAACGCTCGATCCTCGACGACATCGCCCTGGAAACCACGGGCCTGAACCAGAAGCTCGGAGGCAACGACAAGAAGAAACTCGACGAGTACCTCGCCAGCATCCGCGAGACCGAAAAGCAAGTCGAGCGCATGCAGAGTTGGATCGACGTGCCCAAACCGAAGGTCGCCGACACGGGCTTGCAACTCGGTAGCCAGCCGATGAACGGCCACGACCGCCCGATGTGGCTCGACGTCATGCTCGAACTGGCGTACCTCGCGTTCGTCACCGACATGACGCGCGTCATCACCTTCGAGTGGAGCCGCGAAGCCGGGGGCTACGGCGGCGGCGGGGAGAACCACCACGAACTGTCCCACCACGGCGGCGACGCCGGGATGCTGAAGAAACTCGCCGCGATCGACCAGTTCCACCTGAGCAAACTCGGCCGGTTCCTCGGCCATTTGAAAACGACGAAAGAAGGCGATGGGGCGATGCTCGACCGGACGATGGTCGTCTTCGGGTCGGGGATGAACAGCGGCACCGGCGGCGAGCACTCGCCCAAGAACCTGCCGTTGATCGTGGCGGGCGGGCACAAACTCGGCGTGAAACTCGGCCGGCACTTGGCCCACGACAAAGACAAATCCCCGCCGTTGTCGAATGTGCTGCTCGGCGTCGTGCAGAAGATGAGCGTCGAAACTGACAAGTTCGCCGACGCCACCGGCGCGCTCACGGGCTTGGTGTGATCAACCCCGCATCTGGTAATCGCGCAGGTCGGTCAAGAACATGTGCCCCGGCTGGTGCGTGATCGCAAACGGCGGCTTCGCCTGCACCAGTACGGCTTGCGGCGTGACGCCGCAGGCCCAGAAGACGGGTACTTCACCCGGTTTGAAATCGACCATCTCGCCGAAGTCGGGCCGGTGGAAATCCGCGATGCCAAGCGCGGCGGGATCGCCGAAGTGCACGGGCGCCCCGTGGGCCAACGGGAACTGCCCGCAGATCGCCGTCGCCTTCAAGGCCTGTTCGGGCAGCATCGGCCGCATCGACACGACCAGCGGCCCGTGGAATCGCCCGGCCGGCCGGCACGGGATGTTCGTCCGGTACATCGGCACGTTGCGACCTTGTTCGACGTGCCGCACTGGCAGGCCCGCTTCGAGCAGTGCGGTTTCGAATGTGAACGAACAGCCGATCAGGAACGACACCAGGTCGTCGCGCCAGTAGTCCTTCACGTCGGCCGGTTCGTCGATGCATTCGCCGTGGAAGAAGACGCGGTAGCCAGGCAAGTCCGTGCGCAGGTCGGCCCCCGCTGCGGCGAACTTCGGCTCCCAACTCCCCGTATCGGTGACATCGAGAATCGGGCACGGCTTCGGGTTTCGCTGGCAGAAAAGCAAGAAATCGTAGGCCCAATCGGCCGGGAGCATGACGAGGTTCGCTTGCACGAAACCGCGGGCAAGCCCCGGCGTCGGTTTTGTGAATTGGCCGGATCGACAAGCCAGTCGGATATCGAGTGCGGTGGAGAGAGGGGACATCGGTCACGAATCCAGAATGCGTTGTATTTCGAGCAGGGGCCGACTGTACTCTGTCCACGTCAAGCCGTCCACGGTCGCGGTCTGTTGGCCGGTCACGCCATCGACGAGCGGGCCATCACGCACCATCGCTTCGAGGATTGCCAGTTCGCGATCCGGATCGAACAAGTCGGCCGGCGGTTTGCGATCCAGCAAGACGAACAGCCCGGCGGCGAGGGCGTACGCCCCCCAATTGCTGACCCCGGCGACGATGAGGTAGTCGGTTGGTACCCGGCAGGCGATGAGTTCGCCTTTGGGGATGTTCCGCGCGATGGTCGCCCATGGGACGCAGCCCATGCCGAGTTCGTTCCCTCCGTCGCCGATGCCGATCGTGTGAGGACAGCCGAGGCGATTGGATTCGTCGACAAAATGGTAGAGCGGCGAAGAGTGATCGGTGATGTCATTGCCACGCATGGAATACAAGCGGCCGTCCTTCCACGATGGACCGACGGATTCGATGGAAATCAAATGGCTCATGCCGATCCGAGCATGTGCGAAATCGTTTGCTAAGAAAGCGAACCAAGGGTGTGTCGAAGGTGGCACCGAGAGGACGTTCGCACCGATCAACTTTCCACGCCGTTCGAGAATCGCATCGCAGGGAGATGGCAAGAAAATCCACGGCTCGTATGCCAGGCTGCGCAACACCTCAGCGAGGAAGAGCGAACCGAGAGGACCGTCTGTCTCAAACGCCGGTGGGTTTGCAGTGGGAACGTAGAACCCGGTTAGAAGGCCGATTCTGGTGAGTGAAGCGGATGCCATACTTCGACACGCCCGCTGGAAATCCCCCGCCGTCGCCGTGAACAGATTGTCGTCCGGATCGCGGGCCAAGCCCCGGTTGCCGGGGTCGGTCTGCACCGCCGCGAGGACCGCCGCGAGCTTTTCGTCGTGGGTCATTTCTTCACGAGTGGGAGTAAGACGAGTTGAACTAAGACCGAAACGAGCAGCATCGCCAGGGCACCGGCGATGATGTAGACGAACTGCCAGCGCCGCTTGTCCGATTCTTCGATGCGCTTTTCGAGTTTATCCACCCGATCGGCGAGCACCGCGACGTGCTCTCGGAGGTCCTGCAAATGGAGCTTGCCGATTTCTTTTTCTCGGAAATCGAACTCGGATTGCAACTTGGCGATTTGCTTGTTGGCTTCGTGGGCGAGATCACTGGCCGTGGCCATTATTCAACTCCGCTAGTTCGAGTTCGCGGATGCCGCGGTCGATCACGACGCCGATCTGACTGGAGGCTTGCCGCAGGAGTTGCCGGACGAGTTTGCTCATGAAGATTTCCCGGTAGTCTCGCTCGAAAAAATCTTTCCGACTGATCGAGGCTCGGGCGTCACGCCGTCCGTAATGATCCCACTCTGCGAGCTGAACGAAGATGGCGGCCGGTGATTTGTCGGTTAGGCTCCAAGAGAGTTCACGTCCGTCGGCTTCTAGGTTTGGATCTTCGAGAAGTTCCTCCAAATAGACTGCGGCTTGTTGGACGATGTCGAGCAACTTCGGGTCTCGACGAATCGCTTCATCGATCTCGATCTTCAAGTTCGGTTTGATCGTGGCCGTGCTCATGATTCGTCTCCTCGCGTTGGCTCTATTCTATCCGAATCTTCGTCATCCCTTCACCCCCGGACTCAGCAAATAGGCGAAGCGGCCCTTCCATTCCTTGGGTACTTCCGCCTTCAACATCACCGGCTCGTGAAGCACCGGGTGGAGGAACGTCAGCGACTTCGCGTGCAGGCCGATGCCGTGGCCGAAGATTTGCGTCGCCCCGTACTTTTTGTCGCCGAAGATCGGCGCTCCGCGCGACGCCAGTTGCACCCGCAATTGGTGTTTGCGGCCCGTCATCGGCCGGAGTTCCAGCAGCATCAGCCCGCCGTGGCGTTCTTTCACTTGGTAGCCGGTGCGGGCGTGCTTGGCCCCTTCGGTATCTTCCGGCACGACGCGCACCAGTCGCTCCGAGTCATCGTGGAAGAGCCAATCGTCGAGGGTGCCCCAATCGCCCCACACGAAGCCCTTCGGCTTCGGCGGGGCTTCGCTGGCCACAGCCCAGTAGACCTTCTCCACGGCGCCGTCGCGGAATTGCTCGCTCAGGCGCGCCGCGGCCTTGCTCGTCTTGGCGAACACCAGCGCCCCGCTCGTCGGCTTGTCGAGCCGATGCACAATGCCCAAGTACACGTTCCCCGGCTTCTGGTACTTCTCTTTGAGGTAATCCTTCGCCAAGCGGTCGAAGGTTTCCTCGGTGCCATCGAAGTGCGTCGTCGGCCAGCCGGCGGGCTTGTTTAACCCGAGGCAGTGGTTGTCTTCGAACAGGATATCGAGCAGTTCGGCGAAGCTGGCCATGGGTCTTCCGGAATGCCGGGTCGGGATCCGCTACCCTTTCAGGTTATTGGGCCGAGTGGTATAATTCCAAATCCGAAGAGGAGTCGCACTATCCCGGAAATATCTGAGCCGCGCGAATACACCAAAGTTGAACTCGCCGCGATCTACGCCCATTTCAAGAGCAAGTTCACGGTCGAGGATTTGCTCGGGTACATCGAAGACAACGAGCCGGTGATCCCGGCGGACGAATCGTTACGCCAACTCGAGGCGCGTTCCTGAAAGCTACGAACCAAACTTCGTTCGGAGACGATTGATGGGGAGTTCGAATGGTCACCCTGCTTCGAAATACTCACTGAGCCTTACCGGCCCGGCCAACGCGGAGTTGGTTAGAGTCGGCGAGGCTGCGACCTCACTCGAAATCGGAAAACTAATTCGAAAAGCCCATCGCAGGGTGCTCCTTCGCTTGAAGTCCGATGCGGCCGACTTCGGTGAACCGCTATACCACATTCAATCGATGCGGATGACGATCTGCTGCGCCGCCGTCACACCGCTCTACATCAAATACGGCATCCACGATGTCCAACCCATCGTCGTGATCCGTCGCGTCGTCGCCCTTTCGGATCCGATTTCATGACGCCCCCTCCTATCAAAATCGCCGTCCTCGGCGGCTCCGGGTACACCGCCGTCGAACTGATGAAGCTGCTCCTCCGGCATCCGAACGCGGACATCGTCGCCGTGACCTCGCGCCAGGAGCCGGGCAAGCCGGTGTCGGCCGATCACCCGATTCTTTTCGGCCGGCTCGACCTGCAGATGGAAAATTTCGATGCAGACAAACTGAAGGCGAAGGGCGTGACTTGCGTCTTCGGCTGCCTGCCGCACGGGGCCAGTGCCGAAGCCGTGGCGCCGCTGATCGAACGCGGGATGCGCGTGATTGACCTCAGTGCCGATTACCGCTTGAAGAACCCGGCCGAGTATCAGGAGTGGTACGGCCATCCGCATCCGGATGTGGTGAACCTCGAACACGCCGTCTATGGTCTGCCCGAGTTCTTCCGCGAGAACATCCGCACGGCGACGCTCGTCGCCAACCCCGGTTGTTATCCGCAGACGGCCATCCTCGGCCTCGCTCCGCTGATCCGCGAAGATCTCATCGACCGCGATTCGATCATTATCGATAGCAAGAGCGGCATCAGCGGGGCCGGGCGGACGCCGAAGCTGGCGACGCTTTACCCGGAGTGCAACGAGAACTTTTCCGCGTACAGCGTCGGTGTCCACCGGCACACCCCGGAGATCGAGCAGGCCCTCGCCCACGTCGCCGGGACCCGGTTCCGCGTGCTCTTCACCCCGCACTTAACCCCAATGGACCGAGGCATCTTCAGCACCATTTACGCCACGCCCAAAGCGACGGTGACAGAAGCCGGGTTGCTAGAATTGTTCCGCAGCACCTATGCAAACGAGCCGTTCGTGCGCGTCCGCAGTACGCTGCCCACGACGAAGGATACCGCCCACACGAACTTCGTCGATCTCGCGGTCCGCTTCGTGCGCGGGCGGATCGTGGTGCTCGCGGCCGAGGATAATTTAGTCCGCGGAGCGAGCGGCGTGGCGGTACAAAACTTCAACATCCTGCACGACTTCGACGAACGGTTGGGCCTCGGTTAATGCACGACGCCGACGAACGCGAAGCCTTCCTGAAAGCGATCTTCGACGCCCCGGACGACGACCTGCCGAGGCTCGTCTTCGCCGATTGGCTCGACGAACGGGGCGAAAGCGATTGGGCCGAGTTGATCCGAATGCAGTGCCAGATTGCAACGGCACTCGAGGCGCGGGCGCGCGAGCGAGAATTGATTGGCCAAGTGTTCCCCGGCGCTGGTCCGCAGCAGCCATTCGAACGCGGTTTCCTAAAGTGGAATTTGATCGCGATCGCTGCGGAGACGTTGGACGATCTGCCCGAGTTCAGGCGGATCGCACTATTGCTACACCCGGAGTGGTACGGAGCCGCGGAACTGAAAATCGTCGGGGGTATCATCCACAGCGGCAAAGCGATTCAGACGATCCTGATCAACCCGATTACGGCGCGAGTGGCTCGGCTCGATTTCAGAGGTTCCATTGTGCACTTAGATAGAGCGCCCCCCGGCTGGCGCGTCGCTGCCGGCCCGTCGCTAACAATTCAAGACGAATACGAATACCGCCCCGTCGTCACGGTGCAAGCCGTGGAAGCCCTCGTGAATTCCCGCGAAGCGCGGCGACTGACGCACCTCGATCTGCGCAACAACGACCTCGACAACGACGCGGCCCGCGCCATCGTGAATTCCAAGAATCTGATCCGCTTGCAATCGCTCCATCTATTCGACGGCAACCAACTCCGCGGGCGGACGTGGCAGCAGTTGCTCGAGCGCTTCGGCCCCGAAGTGGTGCAGTGATGTCCGAACAGCGGGCCTTGATGCATGCGATCTTGGAGCGGCCGGACGACGACCTGCCCCGGTTGGTCTACGCCGACTACCTCGACGAAACCGGCGATGCCGACCGGGCCGAATTCATCCGCGTGCAATTGCAACTGGCGAAGCTCGATCATGACGATGAGCGTGTCGCGGATCTGTCGCGCCGCGAGCACGAACTGCTTCAGATCGGCTTCGGCGGTTACGTCCCGGGTGTCCGAGGCATTCAAACCTTCAGGCGGGGTTTTGTCGAATCCCTCGACACCACTGCGGAGCGGCTGATCCAAGCACCGAAAACACTGCTGCTGCTCGCCCCGATCCGCGAACTGCGGATCCGAAATGCGGACAACGCGCTCGACGATCTCGCGAAAGTGCCGGGGTTGGATCGCATCGAATCGCTCGATCTGCGCAACAACAGTTTCGGCACGCAGGACCGCGTGGCACGGTTCTTCGATGCGGCCCCGCTGCGGTCTATGTCTCGGCTGAATTTGGCGAACAACCAACTCTGGAGCGACAACGTCGAACGGCTCGTCGGGTGCCGGTGGGCTCCTCAATTGCGATCTCTCGACCTTTCCGGCAATGCCATCGGCGATACGGGTGCCACCGTGTTGGCTCGCGCCGAGAGTCTACGCGGATTGAATACGTTGATCTTGCGTAGCGAAGGCCTCGACTGGCGCGACCGCATTCAGACAAGTGGAGCACGAACACTGGGCCTTTCTCAAACACTCAACGAGCTCCGCAACTTCGACATCTCCGGGCATCTGATCGGTACAGAAGGGTTGGCGTATTTGGTAGAGTTCGACCTCTTGCCCGCTCTCGAAAGCGTCGATGCTTCGGCAAATCGGATCGAATTCGACCCTGTCAGCGTTGCGAATCAAGCCTATCTGAGAGCGAAGCGCGATCGTATGAGAATCTGGAATCTGTCGAGCAGCAGTATCAGTCTCCTAGCCGCCGAAGCGTTCACCACCTGGCCGCAATTGGAAACCCTCGACCGGCTGATCCTCGAACAGTGCGATTGGGAACCGGGTGCCCGCGAAGTGCTCGCGGCCAGCCCGTGGGCGCATAAAATCCGCATGGGCAACCCCGCCTCGGGAGAACAAGCATGATCCGCTTAGCATTCGCATTCGCGGCGGCCGCACTCGCTGTCAGTGGCTTGTCAGCGGAGCCGGCGAAGTTGACCTTGAAGGGCGAGAAGATCGAACTCCCCGATGGGCTGCCGGAGGCGCTGAAACCGGAGTTCACGACCGACGCATTCACCATTTCCGATGGCGATAGCAAGTCGATCACGCTCTGGTTTCGCAAGGAGATTCCGTCGAAGGCGAGTGCCGAGCAAATCAAGAATGGCCTGACCTACCGCGAGATCCCCGAAGGAACGCTCGCCGGCCTCGTGAAGTTCGACAAAGCTTTCGTCGATTTCCGCAAGCAGGAACTCCCGGCGGGAATCTACACCTTGCGTATCGCAGTGCAGCCCGACACCGGCGATCACAAAGACACGGCCCCGCACCCCGACTTCGTGCTGCTCAGCCCCGTCGCCGACGACAAGACGCTCGAACCGCCGGAATTGAAGGACTTGGTGAAGCGCAGTTTAAAAGTGACCGGCAGCGATCACCCGGCCGTGATGCTGCTGTTTCCGCATTTCGGGAAGGACCCCGCCGCGAAGATTGTCGCCAAGGAGCACGGCGTGCAGTGCCTGCAATTGAAACGGACCGTGAAATCGGACGCGGGCGAGACGACGCTCGGGTTTGCGATCGTCGTCGCCGGGTTCAGCAAGATGAGGTGAAGCTACTCGGCCCCGGCGGTCGCCTTGCCCGCCAACGGGAGCTTCGATCCGCCGGCGGGACGCAAAAACTCGGCGTCGTTGTCTTTGTTCAGCGACAAGTTAAGTCCTTCGGCCGCGAAGGCGCTCAAACTGATGACCCCTTCCTTCGAGCCGGTATCGCGGGCGTTGTCGCTCGATTTGATCCCGTTCACATTGGTCGCTTTCAACAGGCTCGGCACGTTGACGAACAGGTTCCGCGCGAGGACGACCTCGTGGCCAGCGGCGAGCGGCCCGTCGATTGACACCCCGTTGACACCGATCGAGTGGAAGGTATTTTTCTCCAGCTTCACGCCGAGCGCTTTGTCGGCCGGGATCGTTCCGGCGATGTGCAAGCCGATTTCGAATCCGAGCGTCCGGTTGTTGCGGAGTTCGATGCCGGACGCGCCGCCTTCGATTTTGAACGCCGCTTTGCCCGGTCCTTCGAAC
>JBBRUN010000192.1:0-9265 GCA_038247765.1 Gemmatales bacterium
CACTGGAACAACGGCCGGCTGTACGAGAACTCCGAAGCCAACGCCAAGAAGGAGATCGCGAGCGGCGCCGAGAAGACGATGGAAGGGGCGATGTACCCGCTGCAGGCGCGCTGCCAGATGCTCGCCCGCATGGGATTCGTCGTCTTCTTCTACGACATGGTCGGCTACGCCGACAGCAAAGCGATCCCGCACATTCTGAAGTCAGGCGTGCCCAATCCGGAAGGTTTCGCCGACGCCGAGGGGGAACTCCGGTTGCAATCGCTGATGGGCTTGCAAACGTGGAACAGCATCCGAGCGCTCGACTTCGTCGAGAGCCTGCCGGACGTGGACGCGAAGCGCATCGGCATCACGGGGGCCAGCGGCGGCGGCACGCAGACCTTCGTCCTCGCCGCCATCGACGACCGCGTGCAGGCGGCCTTCCCGGCGGTCATGGTCAGCACCGCCATGCAAGGCGGCTGCATCTGCGAGAACTGCAGTCTCTTCCGCGTCGGCACCGGCAATATCGAACTCGCGGCCGTGTTCGCCCCCAAGCCGATGGCGATGAGCGGGGCCAAGGACTGGACCGAAGAGATCGAAACCAAGGGCTACCCCGAACTGAAGCAGTTGTGGAAGCTCCTCGGTAAGGAGGAGAACGTACTGGCGAAGGCGTTCCCGCAGTTCCCGCACAACTACAACCAAGTGGCGCGCGAGATGATGTACGGCTGGTTTAACAAGCACCTGCTCGGCACCGACAAACCGGTGGCCGAGTTGCCTTTCCAACCCGTAGCCCCGGCGGAGCTGCGCGTCTTCGACGACAAGCATCCGCGGCCGGCGGATGAACTGAAATCGAAGCCGCTGCGGGCGAAGCTGACCGAAGCGAGCGACGCGCAGATCGCGAAGATGCTGCCTACGGACAAGGCCTCGGTGTTGGAGTATCAGGGAGTTCTCAAGGTGGCATTGCGAGCGATGATCGCGGATGAGCTGCCGAAGGAAGTCGCGGTTCGACAGAAAGCCGTCGAGACGAAACACGACGGCTACTCGATGCTCCGCGGCGTGATCGGCCGTTCGGGAGAAACGGACGCGCTTCCGTTCGCCAGTGTGTTCGGCGATAAACCCGACGGTCGCACCGTCATCTGGCTGCATCCGAAAGGGAAAGCATCCCTGCTCGATGGCGACAAATTGTGCGCCGCGGCGAAGGCGCTCGTCGATGCCGGCTGGACGGTCGTCGCGCCGGATGTCCTGGGCACCGGGGAACTGACTCCGGCCAAGCCGTTCGCGGTCTCCGAAATCTACGCTGGCTTCACCTACGGCTACAACCGCCCGCTCTTCGCCGAGCGCGTCCACGACGTCTTGACGATCGTCGGCTATGCCAAGTCGATCAAAAGGAAGGTCGTGAACCTGATCGGCTGGGGCGAGTTCGGCCCCATCGCCATCGTCGCCCGCGCCGCGGCCGGCGACGCCATCGGCAAACTGATCGCCGATGCCAACCGCTTCCACTTCGCCGATTTGAAGAAACCGACCGACCCGATGATGCTGCCGGGGGCGTTGAAGTATGGCGATCTCCCCGCGTTCGTGGCCCTCGGAGCACCGGGTAAAACGGCGATCTTCAACGCCGACTTCGGCGCGAATAACCCCGCCGAGCGGACGTACGCGTCACTCGGGGAAGCCAAAGCCTTGGAGACGAAGAAAACCGCGATGACGGCGGACGAAGTCGCCGCGTGGTTGAAGGCCGGGTAGGCTCGTCGCGAAGATTTTCGGTCAGTTTTCCGGCAATTCCGTTGATGCGGGCCGTTGAAACTTTCCAGCGGCTCGCGCACCGATTTCTCCGCATAATGCCCGAGTGATTCGGGCGAAGGAAAACTTGCTGCGCCGTCGATTCCGACACCGAAAAGGAGTTCTCCCGTGTTGCCCCTCACTCTTTTGCTCGCGGCGGCTGGCCTCGGGCAAACACCCGCCGGGAAGCCTTCGCTTCAAGATTGCTTGCAAGCCTGCCCGGTTTTGAACGACCCGGCCCCGTTCCTGCGATTGCCGAAGATTACGCCGGTCGAGGAATGCCGGATCGCGGAGACCGCGGATAAATGCTCGGCCAAAACGTGGTCGCATACGTTCCATACGGCGGCCCGGTTCAACGTCCCTCGCTTCGACCAAAATCAAGAGCCGATGGAAGGGGACGCATTGGTAATTTACGAAGGGATGAAGCTGACAGTGAACGAAACGACTGGAGTGTACGATGTGAGTTTCACCGCGACTGTGCCGACGCGGCCCGTCACGGTGCGGTTGCAATTGGTCTTCAAAGAGAATCCCCAGGGCAATGCGATCACGATAACGCTCCCGCCGATCCGGCTCGAAAACGACGAATCGCTGTCGCCGGGCGACAACTCCGGGAAAACGCTCCGCGTCCAACACCGGGGGATGTCGGAATTGTTTATGCATAAGACTATCGAATCCAGCGACTTGACGAAACCGAAATTTCTTGGGGAACTACCGCATCCTAAATTCCCGATTAACCAAACATGGCAGATCCAACGCAAAGGCTCAGCGCGGTTCGGTTCGGCTCGGGTGAACGACGACCAAGATCGGTAATCAGTCTCATCCGGGGGTTGCGGTCACCAGTTTACCGATACCCCCCGGATTATGTCAGAAAAGTGCGCACGTCGTAATTCCCGTCATATTCGTTAAAAGTCCCCGCGCTTAACAGCCGATTCTTTCACCATAGCCAATGCGACTCGCGGGCACCGTCTGCCCGTGCGGTCCGGGCTGCGTGAAGGAATCCGCCATGTCCCGAGCCGTAATTGCGATGTTGGCCTGCCTCATATGCGGTGCCGGCGGCATGTGGTTGGCGTCGAATTTCAAACTGAAGCTTGAACCGGTGGGTCAACCGGAGGCGGCGCAGCCTGCGCCGGTGGCCGAGAAGCCTGTACCGAATGCCGAGCCGGAGAAACTGCCGGCGCATATTGTGGGCCGGGCCAACACGCCGACAGGCGATGTCCGGCAGGCGGGTTTTGCGGATCCAGTCGTGCTTCCCCCGTTGGCACCCCCGCCGGTACTGGCGGAATCTATCGTCGAAATATCGGAAACCATTGGAACGCAAGCGATCACTTGGAACACTCCAAAGTCAGGCCGATTGCTGCTCGCGACCGATAAGGCGATTCTTTATTATTCCCTATTGGTTAATGACTCCAAAACGCCGACTGTGTTACTGAATAGTGCTCCTGTCCCTGCCAATGTCATTTCCTATGCGGGTTTTGCACTGACTTTCAAACTCTCTGAACTCCCTGCCGGGCGGCCCGATCTCGCACCGGGCAAGCCGCTGCTATTCGAAATTGTGCGGCAATCCACGGACATGCTGCCGAAGAAATTCTCGTCGACGATCACACTGATCCGGCCCTTGCCGAACTCCGAAGCGAATCAGTTTTTCATCGACCAGGCGAGCATGGCCAAGTTGCTCCCGCCGAGCAATCTATCGAGCGCGACCGTGGCGGTCAAAAACGACTTTTTCCGGGTGCGTGGCCGGGGTTTTGGCTCGTTCGATGCTGCGGCGTTTTACATTGTCGCGGGCAATAAAGCGACTGAGCCCGACCAAGCGAATCGGTCGACCCGCTCCGCGAAGCCTGAAGAATGGGAATACGAATTGCGAACTAAGCCGCAGGCGTCGAATACTACGGCGACACTGCTGGCACGCGGGGATTTTTCGGGTGGCCACATCTTTGCTTTAGCGGAAGGGAGGTTCCAATTCACGCGCGATCCAGACCCCCTGCCCGCACCGAAAGCGGTTATCGCGAAGGCGACATCGGATACGAACATGCTCCGTCTTTTGAGTTCGCCGACACGCCTCGACCGGACCGGTTTAGACACGATCTTCACGAATGCCCGGAAGTTTCGGGTGACCGTAACCGCCGATGCGCGGGCCCAAGCGATAGCATTGTTCGTCGACGATAGCTTGATCAAAACGCTAGCCTCAACCGGGAGCGCGATTCCGTTCGAAGAAATCGACATCCCCGAAGGCAAGGACCACGTCGTGCGGGTCGAGGCCATTCTCGCGAACTCATCAAGTCCGGGGACGCAAATCGCGTTGAGTATCGTCACATCGGCTCCGGCAGTCGAAGGTGTTGCTGCACCGGCCCTTGGCCAATCGGGAGGGATCGGCAACGAGACGATCCGGATCCGATTCGCCCGTAGCAATCCGCTCGACAAGGGGAGCGTCGAAACCAAAGGAAACTTCGCAGTGGCGAATCTCAATCCGGCCGACACTGCGGATCGCATAGTGGCTTCGAGCCTCGACGAGATCGACAACGCCGTCGTGCTCACGGTGGGCAAAATCGTCGCGGGGAGTTATGCGATCCGGGTGGCCACCGGCTTGAAGGATATTTACGGCAATACGGTGGCACAAGCATTCGAGGCGACGCTCCAAACCAACTCGGTGGATGCGCCGCAGTCGTCCCAAACCGCCGGAGTTACGGCGCTCACCGGCAAGAATGCCGTATTCCCCGAATACACCAATTTCCGCGAGCTCAAGGATGGCTTCAATCCGTCCGACCGCGTCGAGACGCGGGTCGTGCGGCTGTATTACTACCGCGATGCCCACCGCGTGGCGCAAATCGTCAACCGCGACGTGCGCTCGTACAACGGGCCGGCCGTCGATGTGCGCCGGCGGGCCGCGGACAAAGTCCGCAACGAAGCCGACAGCCTCCAAGACCAGCGCCAGAGTCAAGAGCGCGCGGCGATCCGGGCCGCCGTGGCGACCCGGCAAGTCGAAAACGAAGTCCGCCAACTCGAAGACAAACTCCAGCAAGCCCGCACCGATCAGGCGACTTCGAAGGTGCAACTCGGCCAGCGCGAACAACAACTGACGATCGCCCAACGGGAGTTGGATCGCATCGCGCCGTCGTCCCCGGACTTGGTGAAAATCGACCCGTCCGTGGAGCAGCAAAGGGAGAAGATCCTGCAAATGAACGACGACATCGCACGCACGCAAAACGCCAAGGCGGCCCTGCCCCCGGGTGATCCCCGCATCGCCGACTTCGCCACGCGGGTCAACCAGCTCACATTCGCGAAAGAACAGCAAGAGCGGGCCTTGGATGTCCTGCTTAAGAACGCGACGGCCTCGGTCGATCGCACGCTCGATTCCCAGCGGAACCAAGTGAAGTCGCTGGAAGCCGAGGTTGCGAAACTGCGCCTGACCCAATCGAACGCCGAAGCGTCGCAACAGACGACGCAAGGGCAATTGGACGCCGCGCGGAGCAAAGTCCAAGGCCTGCGGGCCGAGGAAATCAAGCTCACCGAAGCGGCCCTCGGCAAAGACAGCGAAGAGCGTCGCAAGCGCGAGGAGCAATTCCGCCGCGAAGTCGCGGCCGCGCTCGCCGATCCGGATAGTTATGTCGCCGGGTTGCCGGAGTCGGTGGACCCCGTGCTGCAGTGCTCGGTATCGGTTATCGGGGAAGGGCTGATTCAAATCCGCGGTCCGGTGAAAGGATTGAACATCATCCGCACCATGATCAACCAGATCGACGCCCCCGTCGGCCAAGTCCGCGTCGGCGTCCACACGGTGCAGGTCAACGGCGAACGCGTCGAGAAGATGGACCAAGTCATCGGCAGCATCCAACGCTACCTCGATCACTCGCGGTTCTTGACGACGCAATCGGCGCAAATGTTGCGCAAAGCAGTGACGACCGTGGCCAGCCGCAAAGCGATGGAAGCCGAGCAGACCCTCGGCCTCGGCTGCACGCAAGCAGACCGCGATATGAAATACCTTCATTGCTTCTTCGGAAAAGATTTCATCGACGAGTTGAAGAGCTTGGACAGCGAGTTCTTGAAGACCGGCAATAAGATCCTTTCGTTGCACTCCATGGACAGCACGAGCTTGTCGTCGGCCTTGTTCTTGATGTCGCTGGCCAAGAACGACATCCGCCAAGAAATCCTCGACGAATTCAAACGCCAGGTGCAGGGTAAGTTACCCGAGGCGGAATTGAATTTCTACATCGCCGGTCTCAGTTGCCCGACCAAATGCGAGGCCCACACCGACCGCAAATTCTGCGTCCTGGCCCAGAACGCCAAGTTCGAATCGCTCTTCGGCTTCTTCAATTCCGAGGTGATTGGAAATGACACGTTATCCCCATTGCAAAGGGAATTTGTGCGTTTGGCGCAGATTTTCAAGGCGCGGATGGTCACCGAGATGGAATTGAAACAGCGCGTGATGGAGCGCAGCATCTTGGAGGACCGCGTGGGGAACTACCGCGAGGAACAAATCAAGGCGAAAGCCAAGGAAGAAGCGTCACAACTTGAATTGGAAACCGCTACGAAGACTCGGTCAAAAGCTTCGGCAGAATTGGCGGACGGCATATCGCAAATTCTGACCCAGCTGATTGCCGACATCCAAGCGGATTCCAGCGTGACATCCATCCAATTTACCGACGAGTTAAACTCGATCAATCAACAGCTCACATACAAGGACGGCGTGAATGATGGTAAACCATTTTATTATCTTGTTGGCAACGACACTCGAACATTTAAGATCGCCGTTGTGGACCCCAACACAACTCTCGCCACCAGCATCGAACTCCTCGCGGGTTACGAGAACATCTACGAAAAGATGGGGCAAGTGATCGCCAATTTCAAACGGTTCAAATTCACGAGCGCCGCAGCCAACGCCGAACTCGCTTTCCTTGAAAAAGTATTCGCGGATCACAAGAATAGAAAAAAAGACAAACTGATATCGAATGACGACATCCTGAGAATCCCCACCGCTATTGGAACCGTCGGGGATGCGATTCAAAGCCAACTGCAATACAACTCCAATGAAATCTTGCAAATCTCGTTGAGTTTGGGCAAACCCAAATCGGAAATGACAAGCCTCTATTCGAGATTTTCCGCACTCAGCTCCGATTCCTTACGCCGGATCTCCGACCCTAACTTGTCCGCAAAAATCCAAGCCGCCTATCAGCAGGTGAATCAAAGATTTTCCGTTGCGATCGCCGCGGATGTCCGCGCTCGGCAGGCGGATGAATCGGCTCGCTCGGCACGCCGTTCGCTCGACGAGAAAAAACTCCTCGACATGCTCGTGGACGAAATGGAAGACAAATATATTGAATTGCTCGACGGCACCCGGGCCCACACCGCGAACGTGGACAACTACCTCAAGGCGCTCTCCACGGCCCTCGACGACGACTTCATGACGCAATTCTACAACCCCGCGTTCCGCAAGGTCCGCAGCCTCGGGGCGAGTTGGGACGTCCAACTCGGGCAGATCGAATCGACCACCGTGCTCACCAACAACCGCAGCTTCGGCAAAGTGTCGCCGACAGCGAGCATGGAGTTCGACCTGCCCCGCCGCGATATCCTCATCAAAGAAGCCTTCAAATCGGCGAAGGCCGCGGTGCAAGATTACGGGGCGTTGTTGAACGACCCGGTCTTCCTCTCGATGGTGAAAATGTACGGCGGCGCGCCCATGGGCGCCCAGTTCGGCGGGGCAGGCGGTTTGTCCGCCGTGCGGAACATCCTGCCGGGGCTACCGGGTTCGTCGGACGAAATGATCATGAGCCGAGCCGGGTCGAACCGGAAAGAGTTCGGCACGAACTTGGAATCGCTAATCGCCGATCCGGCCATTTACAAAATCGAAACCGGCACCGGGTACGAAATCCGCCCGGTCATCAGCCCGGACGGGCAAGCGGTCGTCTTCGGGTTCGATTACATGTATACGACCGACGTCCGCGAGCCGGTGCGGGCCGACGAAAAACACCTCGGGCGCGTGAAACGACACTTCGTGCACACAGACGTGCAACTCAGCAACTTCGAGATGCGCGAAGTCAGCAAATACTGGGTCAGCGCGAAGATCGCCCGCACCAGCAAGGGCGTGTCGCTTCTGCAAGACATCCCCGTGGCGGGGGCGTTATTCCGACCCGCCCCGAGCGCCGGCTCGTCGCTCCAGCAGAACATCATCTATTCGCAAGCGGCGATCTTCCCGACGCTCTTCGATTTGATGGGTCTGCGGTACGCACCGGCCATCGCCGATGTGACTCCGGAAAATCTGATCAACGACGAATTCGTCGTCCGCGGTCGGCGGGATTACCTGCGGGCGTTCATCTTCGATTACGGCGCCAGCCGCGTCGACGACGCCTTGCGGATCATGTATGGCGAACGCCGTGCGGACCTGTACCGCAGCCAATACACGATCCCGCACGAACACCCGAACGGCTACCGCGGCCCGGGCCTCCGCCAGCGCGATAGCGAACTGCAAGAAGGATACGACCCGGTCGAATCGTTCCCGTCGAGCAAGTTCGCCCCAGGTATGCGTCTGCCGCCGCGCGGCGATCGCAACGGCATTCCGCAGGGAGTCATGATTCCGGGTCATCCCGAACCGTTGACCGGCAAGCCGTGGATCATCGAACAAACGCGGCCCGGCTATCCAGCGCCGCCGAAGTCCGAATTGCTTCCGGGCCCCAAAACGTTGATGCCGAAAGACATGCCGAACTACGTCATTCCGCCCAAAGGCCCCGCGCCGGTCTCCCCGCCGCCGCCTCTTCCGCTGCAGGGGCAACCCATCCGCACCGGGCCGGTACCGCTGCCGCCGAATCCGTATTTCCCGAAGTAACCTGTACCGGTCGTGCGGGCCGCTATTGTTGCGCGGACGTTGTGGGAGGAACCGGTCGAATGCTCCGGATGAAGGCTACACGCGGTTCCGCAGGATGGCCGACTCAGGATGGTGGCGAATGGGCTTGGAAGCGCCCGAATCGCCGACAGGAGTCGTCCGATGAAACGATGGATTCTCGCGGTCGGTGGCCTCGCGCTCGCGCTCAGCACGGGCCAAGCGGAATACCCGACGCTGAAGGTGCGACCGAAGCCGTTGCAGGGGGTACCGGCTTACCCGTATCAGCCGAGCGGCACGCCGCCGCGGGCCAGTGTGACGGGAACCGGGCAATCGCGGATCAACGTCGGCGATCCCGGTGCGCCGCCGCCGACCGTGCTCGATTCGCTGACAGGATCGATCACCACGACGAAGGACACGACGATCTGCCGGACGGTGACGAGCCATCGGAAGACCGAGCGGACGTTGACGCAAGAACGGGTGACCACGACCGGACCGGGCCAGCAGGCCGTGGCGGTGCCGGGCGAAGCGGCGACCTTCGCCATGAAAGATCAAACGCTGCGGGCCGACCATTGCAGCGTGTCGGGGATCTCGGTGACGCTCTACCCGGACGGCCAATACGCCATCCGGTTCCGGGCCGACCAGAGTGTGGCGACTCGGAACGATACGGTGCAATCGCCGAATCCGTTCCGCCGGAATCTGTTC
>JBBRUN010000193.1:0-9256 GCA_038247765.1 Gemmatales bacterium
AGCTGCCGGATTTTTTCTTACAGTCCAGAATCCGGCAGCTCACGCTGGCCGGCTCGCCTTATGGCGCCAACCGATCCTTCACCCATACTCCATCCATCAATCGAAACCGGATGCGATCGTGCAATCGGCTGGTACGACCCTGCCAGAATTCAAACGTGTGCGGCACGATCCGGTAACCGCCCCAATTCCCGGGTCGCGGGGGGTTGCCATCGGCGAAGCGTTCCAGCAACTTCGCGTGCTCGGCTTCCAAAAACTCCCGGCCCAGTATCACCGCGCTCTGCGGCGAGGCCCATGCCCCCAAGCGACTCCCCAGCGGCCGGACGCCGTAGTACGCATCCGATTCTTCGGATGTGGATCGCGCGCAGTCGCCTTCGATGCGGATTTGCCGTTCGAGTTCGTCCCAGAGGAACACCGCCGCGACGGCCGGGTTCGCGTCGATATCGCGGCCTTTATGGCTGTCGTAGTTGGTGAAGAAGGTGAAGCCGCGTTCGTCGAGGCCCTTCAACAGCACCGCGCGCGCCGAGGGCTTCCCGCCGGCGGATACCGTGGCGAGGATCATCGCATTGGGTTCGTTCAATTTCGCGGCGACGGCTTGATCGAACCAAATGCGGAAGAGGGCGAAGGGATCGCCCCCGGCGTCGGCCTCGGTCAGCCCGGCGAGCGTGTAATCGCGGCGGAGTTCGGATAGCGGTGCCATGATGATATCGCACGTAACGGTGGACCGTCGCGGTTCGACGAGCTCACGCGGTCTTGTTTTCGGTCTTCCAGACATTGTTCGGCACGCACAGCGCGGCGCCGATGGCGAGCAAATGCGTGCCCCAAACGATGACGCAGAACAACGCCAGCGTGTTGTTGAAGCCGTACGCGTGTAGGCCGACGCCGAGTTGATTCGTGCCGAACCAGCTCCAAGTCGTGATCATGTTGCCGCCGAGCGTGAGGATGGCGACGCCGCGGGTCTTGACCAATCCGGCCCAGCGGGCGTGGAGGATCAGGGCGTTCCAGAGCACGATCAGCACGGCGCCGTTTTCTTTCGGATCCCAGCCCCAGAAGCGGCCCCACGATTGGTCGGCCCAGATGCCGCCGAGGACGGTGCCGACGAAGCTGAAGAGCATCGCCGTGCAGATGACGCCGTACATCGCTTGGCCGATGAGCTTACCGACGACTTGCGGCTTCTTGTCGGCGCCGACGACGACCGTTTCTTGGAGCTTCCGCGTCGTCAACGCCAGCACGAGGTAGACCGCACCGATGACTCCGGCGATGTACGTCGCGCTGTAGCCGAAGGTCACGGTGGTGACGTGCGTGGCGAGCCAGAAGTTCGTGTCGAGCACGGCCCGCATCATTTCGAGGGTGTCGCCGCTCTCGGCGATCTGGTGGGCGATGATGCAGGTGGTCAGGCCGAGTTTCGAGGCGACGAGGTTCCCCAAGCTCAGGGGATAGATGAACTCGATGAGCAAGCAGACGGCCACCGCCGCACAGCCGATGAACACGGCGGACGAATACAAGTTGGTGACGAAGACCAACGGCCGATCCATGAGGTACATCCGCGAGACGAGCGAGAAGCCGTGGACGAGGAAATTGACGACGAGCATCCAGAAGACGGCTTTGCGGATGGTGTTCGCGGCGTTCGGACTCCTGATCGAGATTCCCCAGCCGACGTAACACAGCGCGAGGGCCAGCCCATAGATGATCGTGTTGTGGTAGAACGGGGCGAAGCCGTTGAGGAACGCCTCGAACTTCACGCGGAAGCGCTGACCGGGGGTGAGCTTTTCTTCCGCGATGACTTTGTATTCGCCGACGGCTTTGTCGAGCTTGGCTTGGTCGTCGGACTTGTAAGCGTTCAGAACTTCGCGCCATTTCGCGGCGGCCGGGTCGGCGTTCAAGGCTTCGTCCCGCTTCTTGAAGAGCTTGACTTGGCTGTCCTCCGGTAGCGAGGCGATCATCCGATCGAGTTCTTCCGGGGAGCGGGCCTGCGCCAACTCGGGGACGTCGCGCATCAACTCCGCCATCATCTTTTCGCTCTCTTCCATGAGCCGCTGCCGGCCTTCGCCGTAACTGCGCCAATCGCCTTCGGCCAAAGGCGGCAGCAGGTCCGGGTAGCCCCCGGCCATGATGCCCAGGAAGAGCTTCACGTTGCGATCGAGTTCCAACAGCTTGGCTTGGAATGGGGTCTGATCCTTGTCCGGCACGCCCCGGGCTTGGAGCGCCGCCTCGCGGAGTTCCGGGGCTTTCTTGGCGAATTCTTCGATCGAATAGCGCAGGCCATCGCGCCGTTGGAGGCCGAGCAACGCCAAGAGTTCGGGGTTCTCGATCCGGAAGACTTTCTGTTGGATCGTCGGCCCGGGTGAAATATCTGTCCCGGTCGAGGCTTCGAGGTACCACTTGATCGCGGGGCGTTCTTTCCCGTTGGTGTTGACGTAGCTTTCGCGCTTGCTGATTTGCCGCATGGTGGTGCGGGCCACGGTGTCGAGCGGTTTGTACCGGCCGCCTTCTTGCACGGGCAGACGACCCACCGCGGTGAGGTCGAGGTTGCCGTCGGTGGTGCGGTGGAACAGGTTGCTGCCGATGTAGAGCACCACGAACAGGGCTGCGCCGAGGGGCGCATAGCGGATCGCCCAATGCGCCTTCGGCGCGGCGGGTCCCGCGGGCGTCGCAGTCAGGATGTCGCCGACCGGCTTCAACCGGCGCAAGTACTGCACCAAGAAAATGCCGAAGTGGACGAACATGCCGAGCGTGACCAAGACGCAAGAAATGTACGGCAGTTCCCAACCCGGATTGCGGACGACTTGGAGGATGGTCGTCTTCTCGGTGGTCTCGTCGAACCCGGCTTGGAAGTAGGCTTCGCCGCGGTAGCGGAGGGGTTCGTTCATCGAGATTTCGACTTCGCGATCGACGCCGCGCTCGGGGTCGACGATGCGCACCCGGCTGGCGTAAGTTTTGGGGATCTTCGTGCCGGGGTAGTCTTCGTGCGTGAACTTTTCGAGGTGCAACCGGTACGGTTTGTAATGCCGCGGCCAGCGGAGTTCGACATCGTACTTTTGGCCATCGACTTCGACGGGCTGCAGCTTGATCTGCTGAACGCCGAGCACGAGGGTGGCCACGAGGTCGTCGGAGTCTTTCTTGTAAAGACGGGCGATCATCGCGGGCATGTCTACGGTCTGATTCGGATCGGTTCCCGAGACTTCGGGCACCGACTCCATCGAACCCTGCAGCGCGAAGCCTTGGATTTTCTGATCGCGGATCGCGTTCGGCTCGGTGGCGTAGGGCTCTCGCGCCAACTTGCTATTCGGCATGAACTCGAGGACTTCGACGCGCACTGGTAAGTCGGGGTGGGCGATCCATTTCTTCGAGGCGAGCGCCGATTGCAACTGCGCGGCCGGGATCACGGTCATCTTCTGGGTGTTGCCTTCGCCGGGCGAGACGAACGCGAGTTCGCTCGAGCGCGTGTCGAAGGCGTAATTCGACGATCCTTGTTCGTCGATCACCATCCGCTGTTCCACTTGGTACACGCGCGTCACCCATTCCCCGAGCAGCAGGGTCAAAACCCCGGCGTGGAGGATGAAAATCCCCGAGCGCTTCCACGTCAGTTTGAAGCGGATGGCGTGGGCGGCGAGCAAGTTGAAGAACATCGCCCAGCCGATGAGCTTGCCGGCGGGGAACGGGAACCAGCCGTCGAGTTTCCAATCGGTCGGGAAGCCGAGGAAAACTTGGCCGAGCTGCACCGTGAGGTTGAGGTCGATCTTCACGGCCCAAGAATAGAAGTAGTTATCGACGACGGTGTTGATGCCGGTGTTCTTTTGGGCGAGCGTGCCGAAGAAGACCAACACGACCGAGATGGCGAACAGGGCCACCGTGATTTTCAACGAGGCGAGCGCCTGCAACCCGAGGTACAGCGGATTGGGTCCGGAGCGAGTCGGGCGGGGGCGATCTTCGGCGAGGTTCGGGTTCATCGGTTTATCTCCACACCCCTGCGAGCGGGCGCGTCGGTTCGGGAGTACGAATCAGTTTTTGCCGGACAACGGCACGCCGCCCATGCGACCTTTGCCACCGGGCCCGCGGAAATCGACGCGCATCGCTTTGGTCGTCCCCAACACCAGTTCGGCCGTGACGTTCGCCAACTCGGTTTGCGTGACTTTGGGGATACCGACGATGTCGAAGCGCCAACTGTTGATGTTGTCGAGGATCGACCCGCCGATCGGGTCGGAGATGTAGATTTCGGCCGCGCCTTTTTGCAAGGTCACCATGCGCATTTGCTTCGCGGGGCCGACCGTCCAACCCGGCGGAATCGTCCACGTCAAAGGCTTCGAGCCGTCGGCGCTCGGGCGGATCGAGGTGAGGAACTTGTTGAAGTCCTCTTCGAGGGGCGAAACCTGATCGATCGGGCCGTAGAAGCGGACGAACCACGAATAGCCTTTTTCGGCCGGGATGATCGCACCCAGCAAGCGGAACTTGGCGTCGCCCACGGTGACTTGTTCCGCCTTCGTGGGCACCGTCCGCTCCGTCTCTTTTTCTACGGTGTACGTACGGATTTCCTCCTCGGGCTTGCAGCCCGAAAGGACGACCGCAGCGAATGCGGCCGGGATCAACCAAAACTTCTGACCGATCATGGGAGAGAATCTCGAACCTGCAGAAAAGCGACCCGGCGGGATGATCTTAGCTATTGTAGCCGATGCGGGTACCGCCGGGCCACATTGCGGTTACCCGTGTCACGATGCGGCCCGCGGATTCGACGAATCAATCGAGCTTCTTGCGGTTCTTCAAATCGTATTTGCCACCGCTCAGGACTTCGAGGTAATCCTTCTCGCCGGGCTGGGTCGAAGTTTTCGGATCGTAGAAGCCGACCTTCGACTTGCCGATGACTTCGGCCGTCGTCCCCTTCACGACGATGCCGGTGCCTTCGTCGATGCCGATGCCCAACAGCTGCGGATACTGCTTCATCAGGCCGGTCATGTCCGGTGGCCGCTTGCGGGCGAAGAAGTGTTGATCGACGGCGCACCCCGGCAGGTAGCCGAAGCCGCGCTCGTACCCCTCGGCCGCGACGACGGTGTTCCCGAGCGGGTGCCCGCGCGGCATGTACTCGGCTTGGATCGACGCCCCGGCCGAGCTACCGCCGATGACGCCGCCGCGCTCGAGCACGTCGCGGAAACGCGTTTCGCTCAGGGTGCCTTCGTACGAATCGACGAATCGCCAATGCCGGCCGCCGGTGAACCAGACGCCCTTGGCCTCTTTCAAGATCGCGGTGAACGCTTCGCTATCGGCTTCTTTGCGGTCGCGGGTGTGCAAGATTTTCACCTGTTTGGCGCCGAAGCGTCGCAGGGCCACCGCTTCGCCGGGGTCTTTGGGAACGGGGTCTTCGTTCGCGCTCGAAACCACGACGATGCTCGATTCCGGGCCACCCGCGAGTTCGAGGAACGCCTTCCAGATTTCCGGCCCAGCCCCACCGCCGCCAACGATCAAAAGCGATCCTTTTGGGACGTTCGGCTCCTTCGACTTCGCAGAGGGAAATTGTTCTTTCAGGGCGCGGAAATGGGCCGCCCGGCGAATCTGGAACAAGTCGATGGCCCCGGATTTTTGCGATTCGGCCAAGGCCGGTTTCGTCGGCGATTTCGCCAACACCGTCGTCACGCTCCCCGCACCGACGACCTTGAAGAACCGGCCCTGCGTCAGGATCAAAGCCGTGCCTTCGTCGATTCCCAACCCGGCCCACTCCGGATTTTTCTCGATGACGCCCGCCAGTCGCGGGAGGCGATTTCGCTCGGTGAAGTGCTGATCGACGACGATGCCGGGGAGGAACCCGAAGCCTTTCTCGGTCTTGGCGTCCGGGTTACCGCCGGCGATCATGGTGTCCGACATCACGGCGGCGCCGGCCGACGTTCCGCCGATCACGCCGCCCCGCTTGTGCAACGCGAACATCGCCTTCTCGGTTTCGGTGCCGCCGTAGGCTTCGATCAACTTGTGCTGATCGCCGCCGCTGAACCAGATCGCCGTAGCCTCCGCCAGGGGCTTGATGAACTCGGCGCCGTCGGCCTTTTTGCGATCCCGCGTGTGCAGCAGCGTCACACTCTCGACCTTGGCCTCCTTCCACGCTTTCAAAAATCCCTCGGCTTCTTTCGGGTCATCGGCCGCCGCGCTCGCGGTGGGAATGACGACGATTTTGGCCTTCTCGCCGCCGGCGAGCTCGATGAACTCCGTCCGGGCCGCGTCCGGAGTTGTGCCACCGCCGACGAACACCAGCGGCCCCGGCACCAACTCCGGCGGATAGGTCGCAGCTTGGGCCGAGAAGGGGCAAAGCAGAAGGAGCAACGCGAAGCGCATGGGGAATCCGAATAGGGCCCGGTAGGTTTGTAGAAATAATACCACGGGTCCGCGCCGATATCTGTCATCTGATGTCTGCGGTCTGTCCTTTTCCCATTTTTTCTCGAAACAGATAGCAGACGACAGCCGATTCCAACGTCCCCCCATGGATCACCGCCACGATGTCCACCCCGCTATTGAAGCTCGGCATCCCCGCCGGAAGCCTGCAAGAGGCCACGGCCGACCTGTTCCGCAAGGCGGGGTACAAGCTCTCGTTCGCCAGCCGGAGCTACTACCCGACCATCGACGATACCGAAATCCAGTGCACGTTGATCCGCGCGCAGGAGATGGCCCGCTACGTCCAAAACGGCTCGCTCGATTGCGGCCTGACGGGGCACGATTGGGTCATCGAGAACGACGCGGTCGTCGCGGAGTTGGCCGAGCTCGTCTTCAGCAAAGTCAGCCGGAAGCCGGTGCGGTGGGTGCTGGCGGTGCCGGTGGATTCGCCGATCCGCGAGCCGAAGGATTTGGAAGGCAAGCGCATCGCCACGGAAGTGGTGAACATCACGAAGAAATGGCTGGCGAGCCACGGTGTGACGGCGATCGTCGAGTTCAGTTGGGGGGCGACCGAAGTCAAGCCGCCGCGCTTGGCCGACGCCATTGTGGAGGTCACCGAGACCGGCAGTAGCTTGCGGGCGAACAACCTGCGCATCGTCTGCGATTTGTTGCAAAGTACGACGCGGTTCATCGCCAACCCGGCCGCGGCGCTCGATCCGTGGAAGCGCCGAAAGATGGACGACTTGATCCTGATGCTGCGGGCGGCGATGGCGGCGGAAGGCAAAGTCGGCCTGATGATGAACGTCCGCCAGAGCGATCTCGTCTCTGTGATCAAGCTCCTCCCCGCGCTCAATACGCCGACGATTTCGAGGCTGTCGGATTCGGAATGGGTGGCGGTCAACACGATCATCGACGAGCAAGCCGTGCGAAGGTTGATCCCCGATTTGAAGCGGGCCGGAGCCTCGGGATTGGTCGAATACCCGCTGACGAAGGTAATCGATTGATTGCGGCGCGACGACCGGGGAAACGGTTGCCCGTCGCGGGGAAATCGGGTAGGCTAGGCTCGATTCAACCTCGATCTCCGGTGGATCCACTATGCTCCGCCTCGATGCCCCGCGCGGCGTGCGCTTTTGCGATGGCCTGTCCCGACGCGACTTTCTCATGGCGGGTGCCATCCCAGCACTCGGTCTCACCCTTCCGAATGCGATCGCCGCGCAGAAAGCCGAACCGAAGAAAGACGAAGATGTGAACTGCATCTTCCTATTCCTCGTCGGCGCCCCGAGCCAGCTCGACACCTTCGACCCCAAACCGGATGCGCCGGCGGAGATCCGCGGGCCGTTCAAGCCCATCGACACCAAAGCGAAGGGCATTCGCATCGCGGAAATCTTCCCGAAGACGGCCGAGCACGCCGATAAATTCTCGGTCATCCGCAGCCTGCACTACGCCGGCACCGCCGTCCACGATGTCGGCCACCAAGTCATGCAGACCGGCCGGATTTTCAGCGGCGGCGTCGAACACCCACACATGGGGTGCGTCCTCGGCCATCAGAAAGGCGGGCGGGGCGAACTCCCGGCCCACGTGCTGTTGCCGCGGCCCATCGGCCGCACCGGCGGCAACCTCCCCCACGGCCACACTGCCGGGTACTTGGGCAAAGTCCACGATCCATTCATTTTGAATGCCGACCCGAGCGTGCCGAACTTCAAAGTGCCCGACCTCCTGCCGCCGGAGCAGATCACGCCGGCTCGTGCCGAACGCCGGCAGAAACTCCGCGACGCCATCGACGGTTCCATGGAGGCTTTTGAAAAATCCCAAGCGGGCAAGCAACTCGACGACAACTTCGCACTCGCCTACAAGTTGATGTCCTCGGCCAAGGCCCGCGATGCGTTCGACCTCCAGAAGGAACCGGAGAAAGTCCGCGAGCGATACGGTAAGACGCGCTTCGGCCAATCGTGCCTCATGGCCCGCCGGCTCATCGAGGCCGGCGTGCGGTTCGTCACCGTCAACATGTTCGAGACGGTCTTCGACGAGGTCACTTGGGACATCCACGGCTCGCGGCCCTTCACCGACATCAACGAGATGGCCAAGCAAGTGGTGCCGAACTTCGACCGGGCTTACAGCGCCCTCCTGAGCGACCTCGCTGAACGCGGCCTGATGAAGACGACGATGGTGATCGCCACCGGGGAGTTCGGCCGGACGCCGAAGATCAACCCGGCCGGCGGGCGGGATCACCATCCCGGCGTCTGGAGTATGCTGATGGGGGGCGGGCCGCTGAAAGGTGGCGTGGTCGTTGGCGAGTCCGACGAACACGCCTACGCCCCGAAGACGCGGCCCGTGTTGGCCGGGGAAGTCGCGGCGACGGTGTTCAAAGGCTTGGGCCTCGACCACCACAAGGAACTCCCCGGCCCGCAAGGCCGGCCGATCCCCGCGACCGAATATTCGATGAAACCGATCGCCGAGCTGATTTGAAAGGATCACGATGAGCACGATCGCCGACTTGCCCTACGACACCGGCGCCGAAATCGGGGGCCGCTGGATCCAAGGATTGCGCCGACTGCCGACGGAAGACGAATTGCCCGACGAGGACGGGGAACCGATGGAAAGTACCTGGCATCGCGTCGTCGCGTCGATACTGATGGACTCGGCCCAACACTACTTCCAACACCGCAACGACTGGTGGTGCGCCGCCAACATGTTCTTGTACTTCAACTTGGACATGCTGAAGAATAAAGACTTCCGCGGCCCAGATTTCTTCTTCGTCAAAGGTGTGGCGAAGCGGTCTCGGAAATCCTATGTCGTCTGGGATGAGGGGGGCCACTACCCCAACGTGATTATCGAAATCGCTTCGGATTCGACCCGCAGTAACGACTACGGCGTGAAGAAAGACATCTACGAGCGTGTTTTCCAAACG